>CAZXYP010000008.1:0-37228 GCA_964644955.1 uncultured Anaerolineales bacterium
GATTTGACCGCAACAAGAATGTGGCTCGCCGCCGGCAATCCCTGTCAAAACGAATTTACGCCGCACGCATTCGATTAAACCAAAATTCGCGCGGGGGTCGGATAATTTTTGATTCGTTCGACCTATGCTAGAATCGTTCGGCTCGAACGGAAAGATTAACGACATGCTTCAACTTGCCGTCATTGGCGCGGGCTATTGGGGTCCGAATCTCATCCGCAATTTCAATCAAATCCCGGGCGCGCGCGTCGCGTATGTGTGCGACCTCGACGCGGCAAAATTGGCGCCGCTTGCCGCGCAATACCCGAATCTCACCACAACCCGCGATTATCATCAGGCATTGTCCGACTCGCAAGTGGATGCGGTGGTGATTGCCACGCCCGTATCCACGCATCGCGCGTTGGCGCTGGACGCGCTGCGCGCGGGCAAACATGTCTTTGTCGAAAAACCGCTTGCATCCACATCGCAAGCCGCGCGCGAGATTGACAAAATCGCGCGTGAAACGCAGCGCGTGTTGATGGTGGGGCACACTTTTATTTACAATCCCGCCGTCGCCAAAGTGCGTGAATACATTACACGCGGCGCGCTCGGCGACATTTACTATATTGATTCGTCACGCGTCAATCTCGGCTTGCATCAATTCGACATTAACGTGGTTTGGGACCTCGCGCCGCACGACATTTCGATTATTCTGGATTGGCTCGGCAAGCGTCCCTTGCGCGTGAGCGCGCGCGGCAATTCGTACACGCAAGACGGCATCGAAGATGTCGCGTTTATTACGCTCGAATTTGCCAACAAAATCATGGCGCACATTCACGTCAGTTGGATGTCGCCCGCGAAATTGCGCCGCACTACGATTGTGGGTTCCAAACAAATGGTGGTGTACGACGACCTCGAAGCCGCCGAAAAAGTGAAACTGTACGATATGGGCGTCGAGCATCTGACGTTGAACGCGGACACGCGCGCGGAATTGCAGCGCACGTATCGCGTCGGCGATGTCATCAGTCCGCGTTTGGATGTGATCGAGCCGCTGCGCGTGGAGTGTCGGCATTTCATTGATTGCATCCTCGAAGGCAAAACACCGCGCACGAACGGCGACGCAGGGATTGCGGTCGTGGAGGTTCTGGAAGCGGCAACGCGTTCGCTGCGCGAAGGCGGGCGGACGATAGAGATTAACGACCGGAGATTGGAGACTGGAGATTGAAGATTCTGGTCACGGGCGGCGCGGGGTTTATCGGCTCGAATTTGGTGGACGCGCTCGTCGAAAAAAACACAGACGAAATCATTGTTGCGGATGACTTTTCCACCGGTTCGCCGGAAAACGTAAAACAGCATGTGTCCAATCCGCGCGTCCGCGTCGTCACACTCGACATTCGCGACAAGAACGCGGTGCGTGAAATCATGCGCGGCGTGGACACGGTATATCACCTTGCCGTGCAGTGCATCCGCGTTTCGATACGCGACCCGTATCTGGTGCATGACGTGAACGCGACCGGCACGCTCCATTTGCTCACTGCCGCGCTTGACGAAAATGTAAAACGCTTTGTGTATTGTTCGTCCTCCGAAGTGTACGGTACGGCGTTGCGCGTCCCGATGGACGAAGAACATCCGCTCGTGCCGACGACGCCGTATGGCGCGAGCAAACTCGCAGGTGAAACCTATGCGCGTTCGTTCTACTTGACGTACGGACTGCCCGTCACGGTCGTGCGCCCGTTCAACACCTACGGACCGCGCGAGCATTTTGAAGGACCGTACGGCGAAGTGATTCCCAAATTCGTCGTGCGCGCGTTGAATGACGCGCCGTTGGTGATTTTTGGCGACGGCACACAAACGCGCGATTTTACGGACGTGAGTGATACGGTGCGCGGGTTAATTGCGGCGGGCGAAAGCGATGCGCTGGTCGGCGATGTGGTGAACATTGCGCGCGGGCAAGAGGTCAACATCCGCGACCTCGCGCAAATTGTGTTGGACACGCTGCCCGAATCGAAAAGCAACATTGAGCATCAAGCGCCGCGCCCCGGTGACGTGATGCGGCATTACGCCGACATTTCCAAAGCGCAACGCGTTCTTGGTTTTGAACCAAAAATCGAAATTCGTGAAGGCGTCAAGCGGTATGTGGATTGGCTCATGCGCAGCGAGTTCGACCCGCGCGAAATGCTGAGCAAAGAAAAGTTGCGCAATTGGGAATAGTCGCGCGTCGCAAATCGCCAATTGCAAATGGCAAGGCAGGAGACGATACGCAATGCGCGATACGCATTCATGAAAGATTGGTTCTCACACGGCACCGGAGAATTTCGCCCGGAAGATTTTCGCCAACTCGGACGCAATGTGATATTCGAGCGCGGCGTGTTGGTGTTTCATCCGGGGAACATCGAAATCGGCGATAACGTCTATATCGGACACCATACGATGCTCAAAGGGTATTATAAAAACCTGATGCGCATCGGCTCGAACACGTGGATTGGGCAAAATTGTTTTTTGCACAGCGGCGGCGGCATCACGATTGGCGATTTTGTCGGCATCGGTCCGGGCGTTCAGATTTTGACGCTCACGCATATTCTGGATAACGACATCGCAACGCCCATCATTGAGCGCGCCCAAGAATACAAACCCGTCGTGATTGAAAACGATTGTGATATTGGCGTCGGCGCGATTATTTTGCCCGGCGTCACGATTGGCACGGGTTCGATGATTGGCGCGGGGTCGGTTGTCACGCGCGATATAGAACCGTACAGCATTGTCGCGGGAAATCCGGCGCGGCTTGTACGAAAGAGACTGGAGACTAGAGATTAGTCTCTAGTCTCCGGGCTCCAAAATCATGATACCGGTAGCAAAACCTTATTTCGACGAAAACGAAGAACGCGCGGCGGCGGAAGCGATTCGCAGCGGCTGGGTGGTGCAAGGTCCGCGCACGATGGAATTTGAACGCATGGTCGCGGAACGCACACAATCCAAGTACGCGCTGGCGACTTCGAACTGCACAACCGCGCTGCATCTCGCGCTGATTGCGCTCGGCATCGGTCCGGGCGATGAGGTGCTGGTGCCCTCATACAGTTTTATCGCGACGGCAAACAGCGTTTTGCACGCGGGCGCGACGCCGGTCTTTGTGGACATTGATGCGCGCACGTACAACATGGACGCGAATTTGATTGAGGAAAAAATCACGCCGCGCACCAAAGCCATCATGCCCGTCCATCAAATCGGACTCGCGGCGGATATTGACACGATTCAAGACATTGCGTGCAAACACAATCTCACCGTCATCGAAGATGCGGCGACCATTATCGGCGGCACGTACAAAGACAAACCAATTGGGGCGCACAGCCGCGCGGTCTGTTTTTCGTTTCACCCGCGCAAAGCGATTACGACAGGCGAAGGCGGCATGGTGACGACGAATGACCCCGACGTCGCGCATCAAGTCGAGATGCTGCGTTCGCACGGCGCGAATGTGTCCGATTACGCGCGACACGGCGCGGGCAAGGTTATTATCGAAGAGTATCCCGTGCTGGGTTACAATTATCGCCTCACCGACATTCAAGGCGCGGTCGGCGTAGAGCAAATGAAAAAGTTGGATTGGATTTTAGAGCGGCGTCTGGAAATCGGAACGCAATACAATCAAGCATTCGCGGATTTGGATTTTGTCGGCACGCCGTATGAACCACCGTACGCCAAACATACGTATCAATCGTATTGTTTGCGGATCGCGCACAATGCGCCCAAAACGCGCGACGAAATCATGACCGCGATGCAAGCGGCGGGCATTGCGACGCGGCGCGGCGTAATGGCGGCGCATCTCGAACCGTTTTACATCAACACGTTCGGGCGCGTGTCGCTGCCCGTTACCGAAGAGGCGACGCGCACAACCATTCTCTTGCCCATTTACGCGCAGATGACGGCACAAGAAGTGGACACGGTGATTCGCACCTTTCGCCGGATTTTGGGTGCGTGAACGGAATTGGAACGCCTGCAACATTTTTTTCGCAACTCTGACGTACAAGCCCTGCTCTTGCTGGCGGCGTTCGTATTTTTGTTTTTGCTCCCCGCCGCGACGATGCAGGGCGTCTATTTTTACGGCGACGCGAATGATTATTTTGCGCGCCTCGCCTACAGCGCGGAACGCTTGCGCGGCGGACAGCCGGCGTTATGGAATCCGTATCTGTCGCTCGGCGGCTCGCACATTGCCGACCCCGCCGCGCTGGCGACGTATCTGCCCGCGCTCGCGTTGTTTCTGATTTTTCCCGCAGCGTTCGCCTACAATTACACGGTCATTCTGCATTTGTATCTTGCCGCGTCCGGCATGTATTTGCTCGCGCGCGCGTGGGGACAATCACGCGGCGCGGCGCTCATCGCCGCGCTCGTTTTTGGCTGCGGCGGTTTTCTCGTCGCGCATTTGCAGCATTTGAATATCGTCGTCGGCGCGGCGTGGCTGCCGTGGATTTTTTGGTGTGTGGAAAGATATTTTTCCACGCGGCGGATTACGTTTCTCGCGTTGGGCAGCATCGCGCTCGCGCTGCAAATCATGGGCGGGCATACGCAAATGGTCTTGTACGGCGGCGCGGCGTGGGGCGCGTACTGCGCGGTGTATGTTGTGCGTGAATGGCGCGGCGGACGCGGGCGCGCGGTGGTGCGCCAAATGCTCGGGGTGGCGCTGATGTTTGTCGGCGCGTTGGGACTTGCCGCGATATTTTTGCTGCCTTTTGCGGAATTGCTGAATTTCACCGCGCGCAGTGAACGCATCACGTATGAGTTTGCCACTTCGTTTTCGCTGGAACCGCTGCGACTGATTGAATTTGTGTATCCGTATGCGTTCGGCGGCAATCCGGGAAGTGTGGAACGCGGCGCGGGCAGCATGATCGAAATGACCGCGTATCTCGGCATCGTTCCGTTGGCGCTTGCTATTTGCGCGCTGTGGCGGCGCGAGTGGCGCGTTTATTTTTTGGCGGGACTCGCGCTCGTCGCGCTCTTGCTCGCGTTGGGAAAATTTACGCCGCTGTATGCGCTCGTCTATCGCGTGCCGTTGTTTGGCGCGGTCCGCGCGCCCGCGCGTTTTTTGGAATTGGTTGCGTTCGCGGTCGCGCTGCTGGCGGGATACGGCTTGGATGCATTACGCGCGCGCGTTACGCAATCCCAACGCATTGCGATTTGGATTTTCCTTGCCGCAGTTTTGTTGTTTCAAATCGGCTTGTGGTTCGCGCCGCGTGCGGGTGTGAATGTGTCGGAAACGTTTGTGAATGCGGCGATGAATCCCGCGCTGCTCGCCGCAATTTTTTTCACGTGCGCGGCGTGCGGCATCTTTGTTTTGTGGCGGCGCAAAATTTTTTCGGAACGCGCGCGCGTCGGGCTGACGCTCGCGCTGGTGTTTGCAGATTTGTGGTTTTTCGGATGGAGTTTTCGCTACAATTTTGTCGCGCCGTTCGAGGTCTATGTGCCGGGGAAAAATGCGACTGCGCTGCAACAGCAAGACAACGCGCTGGCGTACTATTGGGGTGTGGGGGAGACGAAACTCGCGTCGTATCTGCAAAGCGGCGAGTTGGAAAACTATCGTGACGCGTCGCGCGCGGGCTTGCGGCAGAGTTTGCCGTTGTTATGGCGCGTGCGTTCGATGCAGGGCTATGGCACGGAACCGCCGGTGTACCAGACGCTGATGCAGGCAGTGGAAGCGCGGCGCGCCTTGGATGACGACGCTTTGAAATTGGCGGCGTCGTTTGGCGTGACGCATGTTTTGAGCGCGCAGGATTTGGACGCGCCGGCGCTGGAGCGCGCGCAGAAAAACGCGCAAGTGATTTTGTATCGCAATACATCGAGCAGCGAATTGGGACGCGCGTATGTGGTGTGGGACGCGCAAGGCGTCGAAAATGCAAATGGCGCGGTCGAGAGTTTGATACGCGAGCAAAATTTTCAAACCGTGCATCTCGAAGGCGCGGTGAATGTGCCAACGCCCGCGGCGGGCGCGCAAGGTTTCGCGCGCCTTGAACGCGCGGAACCGGAACGTGTTACCGTGCGCGTCGAGACGAATCAACCGGGTTGGCTGGTGTTGAACGATTCGTATTCTCCCGGCTGGCGCGCGACGATAGACGGGACCTCCGCCGAAATTTTGCGAGCAAATGCGTTGGTGCGCGCGGTGGTGATTCCGTCGGGAAACCATCGCGTCGAATTTGTCTATGACCCGTTGTCCGTTAAAATCGGCGCGTTTGTCTCGCTCGTGACGCTGTTGGTCGTCGCGAGCGTAATCGTCTTGGACCTCAAACGCGGGCGCGCGTCGCCCGCGCATTAATCGTTATGCAAGGAACAAAATCGTTTTGGCAATCGTCTGACAAATGGTTCAAGCTCGCGCTGGCGTTGTTTATGCTGGGGTGGGTAATCGTGTTGAGCGGCGCGGCGTGGTTGAAATTGAATTCGCTCGGCATGGGGTTTGACCTCGGCATGTACGAGCAGGTGATTTGGAATACCGCGCACGGACGTCCCTTTGCGACGAGCGCGTTTCGTTACACCAACAATCACATCGGTGCGGACTTGATTGTGTTGGAAGCGATTCTCGCGCCGCTGTATGCGCTTGTGCCGACCACCATGACGCTGCTCGTCGCGCAAGTCCTTGCAATTGCGGCGGGCGCAATCCCGTTGTATTTGCTGGCGCGTGACCGTTTGCGGTCGAATTGGGCGGGACTTGGCATTGGCATTGCGTATTTGTTGTACACGCCGCTTTTGTATTTGACGTTGAATGAGTTTCAACCGCGCGCGTTCGCGATGGTCTTGATTTTGTTTGCGCTGTATTTTTTGGACAAGGCGCGGTTCGTGCCGTATTGCGCGTTTTTGTTTATCGCCCTGCTCACGCGTTCCGATGTCGCGTTGATTGTGTTCATGCTGGGTGTGTTGGCGTTCGTGTGGCGCAAGCCGTGGCGATTTACGCTCGCGCCGCTTTTGATGGGCGCGGTGTGGTTTGCCCTCGCGGTCTTTGTGATTGTGCCGAGTTTCAAAACCGACAGCGGCGGCTTTATTTATTTTGAAACGTATGGCTGGCTCGGCAAAACGCCCGGTCAAGTCATCAACACGCTCGTCACGCGTCCGGCGGATGTATTGCAAACCGTGTTCTCGCCGCAAAAAATCCAATTTCTTGTACAGGTATTTGGTCCGACCTTGCCGTTTTCGCTCCTGCGTCCCGATGTTTTGCTGCTCGCCGCGCCGACGCTCGCGCTGAACCTGCTGTCGCAGTACAATGTTCAATCCAACATCACGCGCCAATACGCGGCGATGCTGTATCCGATCATGTACGCGAGCGCGGTCTTGGGCATTGCGTGGCTGACGCAGCAAACATGGCTGACGAAACGGATCACGCGCGCGCATTTTGTGTACGGCGCGGTGGTTTGGATTTTGGTATTGACGCTGGCGGAAGGTTGGTGGGTAGGCAATCCGGTCATTGCCCAATATCGCAAAGGGGCATCGCCGCGCGCGGAAACGGCGCGCGCGTTGGTGGCGAGCATTCCCGCCGACGCGGCGCTGGGCATTTCCAATCACGTCGGACCGTTTGCGGGACAGCGGCAGGGTTTCTATTTTTTTCCGCCGCACGAGTATTACACACACAACACCTTTGAGGTGTCAGAATATCTGTTGATTGACGCGCAAGCCGACGGTAATACGCCCGGCGTGAAAGCAGGACTGGAGCAATTGCAAAACAAACCCGGGTGGAAATTGGTCGCGCAGCGCGACGGTTATCTGTTGTATCAAAAAAAATGAAGAAATTTTTTTGACAGCTCGCGCATTTTTGTTAGAATCATTGTCGTTGGCGGTGAGATGATTTAGGTTTTGTGCGCGAGATTCTCATTTTCGCTTAATCACGACAGCGTAAATAAAAACGAATCATCACAGCCAAATAAGGAGAAGTTTTATGCAGTTCAGAAAAGCGCTCGTCATGGCGCTGGTGGTTTTGGGAACCAGCGCGTTTTTATTGCCCTTGATGGTCTCTGCCGCAAGCTGGAGCAGTCCGTTTGCTCTGGGCAGCGGCGGTCTCAAACCCGCCGTCGCCGTGGACGACACCGGCGCACAGCATTATGTGTGGTGGACCACCAGCGGCAAAATCCAATATTCCAAATGTACCGGACAGGGCGGAAATGGTTGTTCCTCACCGGAAAATCTTCCGACCAACGGCGCGTCATATTATCCCAGCATCGCGCTCGACCCGCAGGGACGCCCGAATGTGGTGTTTGAAAGCAAAGTCAGCGACGGAAATTCCTACGCGGTCTTTTGGACGCGCAAGCAAGGCAGCGGCTGGGCAAGTCTGAAAAAGATTTCCAGCGAACCATACAGCGAAATCCCTGACATTGCCATCGGACCCGGCGGCACGATTCATGTCATTTATCAAAGCAAACAAGACAGCACAGGTTACGTGTATTACACCAAGAGTAACGGCGGTTTTGATTTTGACGCGCCCGAAGCCCTGGATACAGCAGACTCGGATGCCCCAATCGCCGAATTTGGTTTGCTCGCCGAACAGGGCAAAGCGCCCGAAGCGATGGAAGGCAATCAACTGAGCAACGGGCTTTATCCGCGCATTGCGGCAGACCAAAACGATAACGCGCATGCCGCGTGGAATTTGCCCGGACCGAATTACGGCATCAAGTATCGTTATCAAAACAACGGCAACTGGCAAAAAGCCAAAACCGCCGGTTCGGGACAAAAAGACCAAACGCCGGACATTACCGTTGCGCCCAATGGTTCCGTCGGTATCATCTGGGGCACCTACGACGACTTTAACGCCGCGTTTGCGGAATTCACAAACGGCAGCAAAGACAATTCCGTCAACGACATTGACGGCGGGCTGGCGCAGAGTTTGTGGCCCAAAATCAGCGCGGATTGCGCGGGCAAGTTCCACTTTGTCTTTCAGGGCAGTGTCGGCACGGACAGCAAATGGAACATTTATCATCGCGAATACAATCCTGCAAACAACACGTTGGGCGGACGCGAGACGATTGCCAATCTGAGCCAGAGCGAACAAACGCCTGCGGTGGATTCACGCAGTGTCATCGCCGTCGTCTATACGCAGACTACCAACGGCATCATTGACGCGTCCACCGCCAATCTGAATCTGAATTGCAGCAGCGCCACCGCCACGCCAACATTTACGCCGACCATCACCAATACGCCCGACCCAAATGCGACACCAACCATGACGCCGACGCCGACCAATACACCGGGCGATGCAATTTCGATTGCGAATACTGCCAAGTGTCCGTCGTACGACGGCACCGAAGAGGGCTGTATCCACTACCGCAAAACGTGGAAAAAAGTCAACGACAGCAAAGCGACGAACGGCAATTACCAACGCTGTGAAAACAGCACGGGCGTTTGCTCCAAAAGCTCCGCCGCCAAAATTATTGTTCCGGGCGGCTATACCAAGGTCAAATGGTTCACCGCCAAAGCATTGACGTATGGCATCGCCAAGGTTTGGATTAATGACCAATTGGTGGAAACGCTGGACATGTGCCAGGGCAACAACGGCATTGCGCCGAAATTCGTCAACTTGACCTACAACATCCCTGACCGCAACGACGGACAACCGCGCACCTTTGAGATTGGCGCGCCGAGCAAGAAGGGGTGTTCGCCATACAACTCCAATTTCGTCGTCATTGACGGATTCGAAATTCAACCGTGAATGTTTGACCTCCGAAGCGTAAAACCTTCGGAGGTCTTTTTGCGCGATGCGAATTTTGTATGTGATTGCGATGTATGGTCCCCAATATCTGGGGAACTTGATTCATCGCGAGCTCGGACAAACATTCATAGGTCGCGGACACACCTTTGAGGTCTTTGCGCTGACCAGCGTGCGTGAACAAAATGCACAGCCGTCCTCCGATGCGGAACAAGG
This sequence comes from uncultured Anaerolineales bacterium, assembly GCA_964644955.1. Lineage (GTDB taxonomy): Bacteria > Chloroflexota > Anaerolineae > UBA4142 > SHND01 > SHND01. The sequence continues at coordinate 9,857 of CAZXYP010000008.1, forward strand.
CATCCGCGTCGAACGCGCCGTCGCGGCGGGCAATCTCCAAACCAACGCGTTTAACGCGCTGGCAAAACCGTTTTTGCATTACGACCGCTTTGGCGCGGGGCTGTGGCGCTTGAAACGCTATCTCGCGGCGCGCCCGCGCTACGATGTAGTCCTTGCCGAAGGCGCGTATCCGTTCGGCGCCCTGTGCGCGTTGGCGGGAGCGCAGAAAAATCTGTTGGTCACGGTCGCGGGCGGCGATTTCATTGACAGCCGCGCGACAAATTACGGTTATGGGCGTTTTCGCACCGCGCGCGCGTTAATGCGCTATACGTTTCAACACGCGGCGGCAATCCGCGTCACAACGCCGCTGGTCGAACAACGCGTTCTCGCGCTCGGCGCGGCGCGCGCAAAACTCGCGCTCATTCCGCGCAACATTGCTTCGTACTGTTATCCCCCGCCCGACACCGACCTGCCCTCGTTTCGCCGCGCCGCGCAAAACGAACTGCGAAACAAATTTGCCGTCGGCGACGGAAAAATCATTGTCGCCGTCGGACGCTTGCTGCCCATCAAAGGATTCGATCTCCTCATCCGCGCGCTGCCCGCGCTGTTGGAACACATTGGCGACGCGCATTTGCTGCTCGTCGGCCCCAATCGCATTGACCCACAACATGGCGATTATGAGAAATATCTAACCCAACTCGCCGTAACATTGGGCGTGTCGGAGCGTATCTCTTTTTCGGGCGCGGTCGAACATGAACGGATGCGCGCGCTGTTGGCGGGCGCGGATGTGATTGCGGTGCCGAGCGTTTTGGAAGGCATGAACAAGGTCGCCGTCGAAGGCGCGGCGGTCGGCACACCGAGCGTGGTGACGCGCACGGCGGGCATTGCCGATTTGCTGCGCGCGGCGGATGCGGGCGAAATCGTCGCGGAAAATTCACCGGACGCGTTGGCGGAAGGACTGGCGCGCGTCTTGAGCGATGCGGACGCGCACGCACGATATGCGGCGAACGGTTTGGAATTTGCCGCGCAGTTTTCCTCCGCGCGCGTCGGCGCGGCGTTGAACGCATTGTGCGAAAAAATCGCGGCGCGCGGCGACTGACCTTTTTGGGCTATTGACCGAAACGCGCGCCCTTGTTACATTTAGCAGGGGCAGCGCATTTTTTTGAATCCGGCACATGCCTGCCCTCTCTCCGTCGGCAGCAGCGGATTCATTTTCAACACCCGTCATTTTGAAAAATGGCAGCGGATTAGCAAGCGAGTGAATATGAGACATTCCCGGATTTTACTGGCTGCGCTTGTGGTGGTTGCGGCAAGCGCGTTTTTGTTACCCCTCACCGTGTCCGCCGCGTCGTGGAACGCGCCGTACAAACTTGGGACGGGCGGCACCAAACCCTCCGTCGCGATTGATGACACCGGCGCGCTGCATTACGTCTGGTGGGACGCGGATAAAAAAGTGATTCAATACGCCGCGTGCGCGGGTCTGGACAAGAACAGCTGCGGCGCAACCGAAACATTGCCCAATAACGGCGGCGATTCGTATTATCCCAATATCGCCATTGACCCACAAGGACGCCCAAATGTGGTGTGGGAATCGCGCGACGGCGGTTCCTATTCCGTCTTTTGGTCGCGCCGCGAAAACGGAAATTGGGCTGCCATCAAAAAGATTTCGAGTGAACCGTACAGCGAATTGCCCGACATTGCCATCGGTCCGCAAGGGATTATCCACGTCGTGTATCAAAGCAAACAAAACAGCACGGGTTTTGTCTTTTACGCCGAAAGCGACGACGGGTTCACCACGCTGAACAAGAGCGAACTCTCGCAGCATGTTTCGGACGCGCCCATCGAGACCGCCGCCGAAAGCAATGCGATGGAATTTGCGGCGGAAGGAACGCAGCTGTCCAACGGTTTGTATCCGCGCTTGACGGTGGACGCCAATGACCGCGCCCACGTCGTTTGGAATGCGCCGTCGCCGTATGGAATTTATTACCGCATTCAAAACGCAACCGGCGGTTTTGACAAGGCAATCAAAGTCTCGTCCGGACACAAAGACCAAACGCCAGACATTGTGTATTCGCCCAACGGCTCGACGGGAATTTTGTGGGGCACCTACGATAACTTTAACGCGGCCTTCGCGGAATATGTGAACGGCCAGCAAGATTTGCTCAAGTATGATGTGGACGGCGGACTGGAACAATCGTTGTGGCCCCGCGTCGCGGCGGATTGCAACGGACTGTTTTATTTTGCGTTTCAGGGCAAAACGACCGCCGCTGGCAATTGGGATATTTTCGCGCGCACGTACAACGCGACCAACAATAAATTTGGCAAACGCGTCACCATCGGCAATACGGGCGCGCAAGAACAAACGCCCGCGATCGCTGTCACGAATGTTGGCGCCATCGTCTATGCCAATACGGGCAGCAGCAGCACGATGGGCGCAACGTCGAATCTCGGTATCACTTGCGGTTCCGGTCCGACCAATACACCGACCGCGACCACCGAAACGAGCGCGACGCCCACCTTTACGCCAACCAATACGGACGTACCCAACGCGACAGCGACAAACACCCCAACACCGACCAACACCGACGTGGCAACTGCCACACCCACCGCCACCGAAGTTGCCACCGAGACGCCCACGGCGACGGCGACCAACACGAGCACAAGCGGCACGGAACATATTCCGGCGGACGACCCGCGCATTGTGTACAGCGGCACGTGGACAGGGTACAAATACAAAAAAGCCACCGACCAGCAATACACGCGTTGCGGCGGCGCAAAAAAGTGTAAAAAGAATTGGAGCGCGGAATTGAGTTTCACCGGCGGCGCCCAGGTCCAATGGGAAACCGCATACGCGCAAACGTATGGCAAAGCCCAAGTCTATCTTGACGGCAAATTGTTTGAACGCGTCAATTTGTGCAAGCCGAACCGCAATTCGGCAATTCCCAAATTCGGCGTCCGCACCTATATTCTCTTTGGCGACGCGAATACGCCGCACACAATCAAAATCGAAGCGCTTGGCACACATGCGAAATGCTCGCCCTATGATTCCAATTACGTCGCCGTAGATGGATTCAACATTGTGCGATAAGAAAAAGGTTGAGGTGTTCACCTCAACCTTTTTTTATTTGACGCACCAATGACCCTCGCTATAATCGAGTTATCCCCGTTAAGGAAAAGAAAATGCAGCAACTCGTCTCTCTCGGTCATGTGGAAGCGCAGCGCGCGATAGAAGCGATGCGCGAGGAAGCATTGAAACGCGGCAAGGCAGGCGTCATTGTCGTCAGCGACGCGCACGGCGAACTCATTGCCTTGCTGCGAATGGACGGCGCGCCATTATCCTCTATCCAAATCGCCATAAACAAAGCATACACCGCCGCGCGCGAACGCAAGCCCTCGTACGAAGTCGGACAAAAAGCACGCGACCCCGAACGCGGTTTTCCCATGACCAATTTTGGCGAATTGCGGTACACGACGTGGGGCGGCGGACTGCCGGTCATGATTGAAGGACAGGTCATTGGCGCGGTCGCCATCAGCGGTTTGCCCGAAACCGAAGATATGGAAATTGCCGAGCGGGGACGACAAGCGGCTTTGGGGCTGTAAGCCCGAAGCTGCCGCGCAGCGCGAATCACCAAATTCCCAAACCTTTTGGCAGTTTGCCGGAGCGCTCGCGCTTGCACGCGCAGAGGGATAACTGTCTCGAGGTTCCCAACCCCTTGCTCCCGGGTCTGACGGGATTCGGAAAAAGCACCGCTTTACGAATTCCCCTTCTTGGGAGAGACCTTTAGCGTTCGCCTCCGGGCGCGCTATGCATTCACAGAAAGCCGAGTACTACCCAAGTACTCCCAAAAGGAGGATGCGCAGCTGGAAAATCCTGTTATGTTTTTAGCAATCCCTTTGCCAAAGCAGCACAAATTTTTCCGATGCTGTTCATCGCCATTTGCGCTGCGAAACCCACATTTTTTTTCGATTGGCAGACATTTTGGCAAGAACGCGTCATTGTACAATGTATCGGAGCAATTGGCCCCGAATGCTGTACTTGGCAGGGGAAAACATCAAGACAGGCGCAGGGTTTTTGCGATAATGCGCGCCGTGTCACTTGCGGAGGTGTCATTCAACAACGGCAACTCCAATTCAATTCATACACGGCAGGTTCAGGCAAAGTTGAAAAATCATTCTTGCCTGCAACCTGTCTCAAAAAAAAGAAAGGGTTACATATGGCTACACTCAGTGTTCTCAAATTCGATACGCCCGAGGGCGCGCAAGGAATGCTCGATACCCTGCAAGAGCTCCAAAAACAGCAGATTATTCAAATTCAAGATGCCGCCATTGTTTCCTGGTCCGAAGGCGCAAAAAAACCAAAGACAAAGCAGCTCCAAAATCTGGCGGCAGCGGGCGCATTAGGTGGCGCGTTCTGGGGCTTGTTGTTTGGTTTGCTGTTTTTCGTTCCGTTTCTCGGGTTGGCAATCGGCGCAGCGTTCGGCGCGCTCGGCGGTCACTTTGCCGATTACGGCATTGACGACAAGTTTATCAACTCGGTCAAAGACAAAGTCACGCCCGGCACGTCGGCGTTGTTTTTGCTCACCAGCGGCGCGGTGCAGGACAAGGTGGTCGCGGCGGTCAAAGGCATCAAGTTCGAAATCATTCAAACGAACCTGACCCAAGAACAAGAAGACAAACTCCGCGCCGCGTTCGCCGAAGAATAAAATTCATTCCATTCCTTCCACTGCGATAGACCTCGCTCCGAAACAGCAGGGCTTTGACGCCAAACCGTTTCGCGCGAGCGACTCGCAGCCGGAATTCCATCCGGTAACATGCGCTGTGCCCGTCGTCGGGTCGGGCACGGTTTATATCAGATTCGATTCAATACAAAGGAGTAATTCGACATGTGCTGCCTCTTGACCGTGCTCCTCTTTCTCGGACCCCGCGCCGCGCTGGCGTTGTGGTGGTTGTTTGACATGACACGCTTCAATGTCGTGTACAACACCTTCCTTCTCCCGTTCCTTGGTTTTCTCTTTTTACCCTTTACCACCATCATGTACACGTTGGTTTGGCAGCCAACCGGCATCGAGGGCTTTAACTGGGTCTGGATTGGTCTCGCAGTCGTGCTCGACATTGCTTCGTACGGCGGCGGCGGATACGGCAATCGCAATCGCATTCCCGGTACCGGCAAATAAATCAGCAAGATACATTTGGCGCAAGCCGACAAACCACTTGTGCAGGCATCGCGTCGCCGACGAGTGTGCCTGCACGATTTTTTTTTCATCGAGCGGCAGCTTTGGACAAATTCAGAACGGAGTAACCGCAATGAGCAAAAAGAAAGACGAAAAGAAACAAAAAAAATTAGAAAAAAAACAGCGCAAGCTCCAACGCAAAGCGGAAGAGGAACGCGTCGCCCGCGCCGCCGAGTTGGGCGAAGTGGTTGCTTCGGCAGAGCCCAAGCCAAAAATGAAGGCAAAAGAGTTTGACAAAGAGATGGAAAAGTTACAGGTCGAACTCGTCAAACTGCAAGAATGGGTGAAAGCCACCGGCGCGAAAATTGTCGTCATCTTTGAAGGGCGCGATGCCGCCGGCAAAGGGGGCATCATCAAGCGCATCACCGAACGCACCAGCCCGCGCGTCTTTCGCGTCGTCGCACTCCCGTCGCCTACCGAACGCGAAAAATCGCAAATGTACATTCAACGCTATTTGCCGCACCTGCCTGCTGCCGGTGAAGTCGTTTTGTTTGACCGCAGTTGGTACAACCGCGCGGGCGTGGAACGCGTGATGGGCTTTACGTCCATGGACCTGGTCGAAAAATTCCTTGTCCAAACACCGGCGGTAGAACGCGCCATGATTGATTCGGGCATCATTCTCATCAAATACTGGCTCGAAGTGAGCATGGAGAATCAGACCAAGCGGTTCGAGGAACGCATCAACGATTATCGCAAAATCTGGAAACTGAGTCCGATGGATTTGGAAAGTCATCGGCGTTGGTACGATTATTCGCGCGCACGCGATGCCATGTTCGAAGCAACGGACACGCCCGAAAGCCCATGGTATGTGGTGGACTCGAACGACCAGCGGCGCGGACGGCTGAATTGCATCACGCACCTGCTCAGTCTGATTCCGTACTATCAAGTGCCGCACGAAAAGGTGGAACTGCCCGAACGCAACGGACCGGACGGCTACGTAGAGACGCAACACCCGTTCCGCTACGTGCCGCAAAAGTTTTGAGTGCAGATGTGACTCTATGCATGATGATTGTGTTTGCGGCAAGGGAATGAATCGCTCGCGTTCTATGCGCTGCTGATTGCGGCGCTCATTGCGTTGGGGTATGACGCGATAACGGGGATCGCGGTCGTCATGCTCGGCGCGAGTATCGGCATCATCATCAAGTCTAATTTCAAGCTGAGACAGGTTTTCAAAGACTTGTCTCGGCTCGCAGTCGCGAAAGGTAAAAAATCATGCCATTCAATTTGCGCAATCGCAATTTCCTCAAAGAAATTGATTTTACGCAACAAGAATTTTTGCACCTCTTGCAACTCTCTGCCGATTTGAAAGCCGCCAAGTACGGAGGATATGAGCAGCAGCGTTTGAAGGGCAAAAACATCGCGTTGATTTTTGAAAAAGCTTCGACGCGCACACGCTGCGCGTTTGAAGTTGCCGCGTACGACCAGGGGGCGCACGTGACATATCTCGGTCCCGAAGGTTCGCAAATCGGACACAAGGAATCCATGAAAGATACCGCGCGCGTGTTGGGACGCATGTATGACGGCATCGAATATCGCGGGTTCGCTCAAGAGACCGTCGAAATTCTGGGCAAATACGCCGGCGTGCCGGTGTGGAACGGTTTGACTGATGAATGGCATCCGACGCAAACGCTCGCGGATATTTTGACGATGCAGGAACATTCGTCGAAACCGCTCAAGGATATTTCGTACTGCTATGTCGGCGACTGCCGCAGTAACATGGGCAATTCGCTCACCATCACCGGCGCATTGTTGGGAATGGATGTGCGGATTTGCGGCCCCAAAGAATTGCATCCCACGCCCAAAGTGGTTGCCAAAGCGCAAGAACTCGCGGCAAAAAGCGGCGCGCGTTTCATGCTCACCGACAATGTCGCGGAAGCAGTCAAGGGCGTGGATTATTTGTACACCGACGTATGGGTTTCGATGGGCGAACCGAAAGAAGTATGGGATGAACGCATTCGCTTGCTCAAACCGTATCAGGTCAACATGGACATGGTAAAGGCGACGGGTAACCCGAATGTGAAATTTATGCACTGCTTACCCGCGTTCCACAACCGCGAAACGCAAGTCGGCGAAGATATTTTCCAAAAGACCGGCATGGAAAGTTTGGAAGTGACCGATGAGGTCTTTGAATCCGAACGCTCCATCGTTTTTGCCGAAGCCGAAAATCGGATGCACACGATTAAAGCGATTATGGTCGCGACGTTGGGGGATTGAGTAAAGAGGTAAAACAGTAGGTCGCGTTAAGTGTAACATCCGCTGAAAAGAGAGTCGGTGTGCAGATTTGCATTGATACGAAAAAAAATTTCACTTGACGCGTCGTGTGAATCGAAGCAAACGGTCACATCACGCAATTATCGAAAGGCGGAGAACAATTATGTCCGAGTCCACCAACTCTCAAACGAAATGGTACGCAATGACGCCGGAACAGGTTGCGCAGCAGATGCAGGTTGACCTGACAAAAGGGTTGAGCAGCAGCGACGCGCAGCAGCGGCTGCAGAAATATGGACCGAATGTCCTGGCGGAAAAGAAAAAAGAAAGCGGACTGCAAGCGTTTCTGCGACAATATCGCGATTTCATGCAAATCATCCTGCTGGGCGCCGCCCTAATCAGTTTGGTCGTCACATGCGAATGGGGCACCACCATCGTGTTGGTCGCGCTCACGATTTTCAACGCGGCGCTGGGTCTGCGCGGCGAATCCAAAGCCGAAGCGAGTCTTGCCGCGCTGAGCAAGATGATGAAGAACATTGCGCGGGTTCGCCGCGACGGGCAAGCCATCGAAATCGAAGCCGAGCAATTGGTTCCGGGCGATATCGTGCTGATGGAGGCGGGCAACCGCGTCCCTGCCGATGGGCGTCTGTTTGTCGCGGCAACCCTCGAAATCGAGGAAGCCGCGCTGACCGGTGAAAGCGTTGCCTCACCCAAAGATACGGAAACGATTATTAAGCCCGAGGTTCCGCTGGGCGACCGCCACTGCATGGCGTACATGAACACTGCCGTCACGCGCGGACGCGGCGAGATGATTGTAACCACCACCGGCATGGGCACCGAGATGGGTCACATTGCCGACTTGCTCAACAAGACCGAGTCCGACAAGACGCCGCTTCAAAAACAACTCGACCGCCTGACAATCATCATTGCCGGACTGGCAGGTCTGGCGTTTGTCCTGATGGTCATTTTGGGTCTGCGAAATGGCGATTCTTTTCAGACGATTTTCATTGCAGGCATCGCGCTGGCGATTTCAGCCATCCCGACCGGTTTGCCCGCAGTCGTGACAACCATGTACTCGATGGGCACGCGGCAGTTGGCAGCGCTGGGCGCTATCGTCAAGCGTCTGCCGTCGGTTGAAACATTGGGCTCGGTCTCGGCGATTTGTTCGGACAAAACCGGCACACTGACCTTGAACAAAATGACCGCGCGTGAATTCACCATTCCCGGACAGAATCACTACAAGGTAACGGGCGAAGGATATGGCACCAAAGGAGAACTGCAGTATCTTGCCGCGAAACCGGCGGCAGACCCCGCGCAAAAAGGTACGACTCCCTATACGACCGAAGGGCAAATCCTCAGCGCCGGCGGTCCCAAGATTGACCTTGAGCCGGTGATGCTGCCCATGGCGCTCTGCGCCGATGCGCGGCTCGACGGCGAAAATCTCATTGGCGACCCGACCGAGGGCGCGCTCATTGTTTTGGCGGCGAAAGGCGGCATTGACATCGAGGGCGCGCGGCAAATGTATCCGCGCGTGGCAGAGGTCCCGTTCGATTCCGATTACAAGTTCATGGCGACCTTTCACAACATGAAGAATGAAAAGGGCGAGGAAGTGGTGCGTTGTTTCGTCAAAGGCGCGCCGGATGTGTTGATTGCGCGCAGCGGCTACTACTGGCTGCCCGATGGCAGCTCTCGTCCCATTACCGACGAACATCGCCCGTTGGCGCTGGCAGAAAATGAACGGATGGCAAAAGCCGGCGAACGCGTCATGGTCATTGCGCGGCGCGATTTCGACCCCAAGACGTTTGACCCCAAAGGCAAGCTCATTGATTTGGTCAATGACCTGACGTTGATGGCGATGATTGGCATCGTGGACCCCCCGCGCGCAGAAGCCAAAGACGCGATTGCAAAATGCCACAGCGCCGGCATTCAGGTGCGGATGATTACGGGCGACCACGCGGTGACTGCCGCCGCCATCGGACACGAGCTGGGCATCGAGGGCAAAGCGCTCACCGGCGCGCAGTTCGCCGCCATGCCTGACGACGAACTCATGAAGCAGCTGCCCGAAATCGGCGTGGTGGCGCGCGTCGCGCCCGAAGACAAGATTCGTTTGGTTGACCTGCTGCAGCGACAACAAAACATTGTCGCCATGACGGGCGACGGCGTCAACGATGCGCCGGCGCTCAAAAAAGCGGATATTGGCGTGGCGATGGGTATCACCGGCACCGAAGTCTCAAAGGGCGCCGCCGTGATGATTCTCACCGACGATAACTTTGCCACCATCGTCAAAGCCGTCGAGTACGGACGGGCAATCTATGACAATCTGAACCATTTCATTCGGTTCCAGATGACGGCGTTAGTGGCATTTATCGCGGCGTATTTGGGCGCCGCGCTATTTGTCATTGCCGGCGGCGTGCCGTTTACGCCGTTCGTCGTCTTGTGGATTAATTTCCTCGTGCAGGTGCCCATCGCCGTTGCTCTGGGCTTTGACAAGCCGGCGCCCGGACTGATGGAACGCAAGCCGCGCCCACTCAGCCAACCCGTTCTCACACGCGCGCAATGGGTGCGTATCGCCTTCCTCGGACTCCTCATGGCAGCCGGCACTTTGCTGCTGGAGAGTAGTTTCGCGTCCGCGGGCGCGGCGGTAGCCGCCACAATGGCGTTCGTCGTTTTTTCGTTGTTCAATATAGTGGTTGGACTCGGCGCCCGCAGCGAAACCGCCACTGCTTTCAATCGCGATATCCTAAGTGACCGACACCAGTTGATGCTTTATGGACTGGCGCTGCTGTTCATCATTGTCCCCGTCGAGTTTGGCTTGCCGCGCTTTCTCGGCTTGGCTCCTCTGACCGGCGACCAGTGGCTGCTCTGCATTGTCTTTGCGATTGCGCTGCTGCTGATTGACGAACTCGTCAAATTCTTTATGCGGCGGTCCCAAGCGCGCAAGCCGTCCGCGGCGGGCACAACCAAAGCCATCCCTGCGCCGGCAGCGGAATAGAGAACGGCTCCTTTTGACGCAGGAACAGATACCTCACACGCGTGCCATCGCCGGTACGCGTGTGAGCAATCGTGGAGCCGCGTTCGACGACATTGGTTCCGCCGTATCGCCCAAAAATAACCCTCTTCGGGGGATGCAAATTGTCGGAATCCGGATAATCTGGGTGCTGAAGACGAATCTGCCGGAATCCGCGCGGTTCCGCGCCGCGCTCATTGGCGCGCTCGCGTCGTTTGCGCAAGTTTTCGGTCGAATGGGATTCACAGCACTGAATTGCACTCCCGGCTTATGTCTCCTTGAAAAGATGCGATGTAGAGAAAGAAGTTGAAAATGGCAAACAAAAGCAAGTCAACAGCTGCGGGCAAGAACAAGCGTACACTAAAGCAAGACACGACAACTCTCGATTCCGTCACACGCGATGCAGTTGACAAGAACGTACCCGCGCCGACACAAGAACATCAACGCTTGGCAGAGAATGGCGATCTGTGGCGAAAATGGGGGCCGTATCTTTCGGAACGGCAGTGGGGCACGGTGCGCGAAGACTATTCGCCCGGCGGCGACGCGTGGGATTATTTTTCGCACGACCAGGCGCGTTCACGCGCGTACAAATGGGGCGAAGATGGGCTTGCCGGTTTTTCCGATGACCACTCGCAGCTCTGTTTTGCGCTCGCGCTGTGGAATGAAAAGGATCCGATTCTCAAGGAACGCGCGTATGGTTTAACCAACAGCGAAGGCAATCACGGCGAAGATGTCAAAGAATACTATTTCTACATTGATTCGACACCGACCCATTCGTACATGAAATATCTGTACAAATATCCGCACGCCGCGTTTCCGTACGAAAATTTATGGCGCACCAGCAAAAAACGCTCGCGCGATGAATTTGAATACGAGTTGATTGACACCGGCGTCTTTGACGACAATCGTTACTTTGATGTGTTTGTCGAATTCGCCAAAACCTCGCCCGAAGATACACTCATCCAAATCACCGCGCACAATCGCGGCCCCGAAGCCGCGCCGCTTCACATCTTGCCGCACCTTTGGTTTCGCAACACGTGGTCCTGGGGCGACGAAAACGCGAAACCCCAATTGCGCGAAATTGAATCTAGCAGCAACGTGCGCGTGATTCAGTCCGACCATGCAGGACTTGGCACGCGCTATTTGTCTGTCGAGGGCGCGACGGAATTGTTGTTCACCGAAAACGAAACCAACCACGAACGCGTTTTCGGTCAACCGAACGCGTCGCCGTATGTCAAAGACGCGTTTCATGCGTACATTGTCAACGGAAACCAAGAGGCAGTGAACCCCGCGCAGCGCGGCACGAAATCTGCCGCGCATTTTATTACAAATGTGCCAGCCGGTGAGAGCGTCCGCGTGCGCTTGCGTTTGAGTGATGTCGCGCCAAATCCACAGAACACGGCGGAATTTTTTGGCAAAGCATTCGATTCCCTGCTAGCCGTGCGTCAACGGGAAGCAGATGAGTTTTACAATGCGCTTTCACCGGCAGCATTGACCGCCGACCAAAAAAATGTGATGCGCCAGGCGCTGGCGGGAATGTTGTGGAGCAAGCAGCATTACTATTTTGACCTCGATCAATGGCTCGAGGAGCATGGCGCGCATCCATTGCGTACCACCGGAGCGCGGAACGTGCGTAACGCGGGTTGGTTTCACATGGTGAACGACGATGTGATTTCGATGCCCGACAAATGGGAATATCCGTGGTATGCCGCGTGGGATTTGGCGTTTCATACCATTGCAATTTCAATTGCGGATTTGGATTTTGCAAAACACCAGCTCAATTTGATGTTGGACGAATTGTATTTGCATCCGAACGGACAAATTCCGGCGTACGAATGGAATTTTTCGGATGTGAATCCCCCGGTACACGCGTGGGCAACGTATTTTATTTATTCGCTCGAAAAACAGCGCACGGGGCAAGGGGATGTCGCTTGGCTCAAATCAGCGTTTCAAAAATTGCTGCTTAACTTTACGTGGTGGATTAACCGCAAAGACCGCGAAGGGCGCAATGTGTTTGAAGGCGGTTTTCTCGGTTTGGACAATATCGGTGTGTTTGACCGCAGCGCGCCGCTTCCAACCGGCGGTTTTCTCGAACAAGCGGATGGGACCGCTTGGATGGCATTGTTTTGCCAAAACATGCTGCAGCTCGCCGTCGAATTGTCAGAACACGATGAGGTGTATCAAGACATGGCGAGCAAATTCCTCGAACATTTCTTTTCCATTGCCGCCGCGATGGACCGCATTGGCGAACATCAAGACGAAATGTGGGATGAACAAGACGGATTCTTTTACGATTTACTGCGCTTGCCGGACGGTACCGGCTATCGCCTAAAAGTGCGTTCCATGGTTGGACTCTTGCCCTTGTGCGCGGCGACGGTTGTGTCAAAAGAAGCGCTTGTGCGCAATCCCAAGTTGATTGCACGCGTTCGTCGTTACCTGCAGCTTCATCCCGAATTAACCACGATGATTGCGTCACCATACAAAGACGGCGTTAATGGAAGACGCCTTTTGGCTATCCTCAATGAGGACAAGCTTCGTCGCGTCTTGAGCAAGATGCTCGACGAAAACGAATTTTTGTCGCCGTACGGCATTCGCGCGTTGTCGCAATATCATCGTGACCATCCGTACATTCTCAATCTGGGCGGTCAAGAATTTCGCGTGGACTATTTGCCGGCGGAATCCAATACGGCAATGTTCGGCGGCAATTCCAATTGGCGCGGACCCATTTGGATGCCGGTGAACGCGCTGCTCATTCGCGCCCTCTTGAATCTGTATGTGTATTATGGCGACGAATTCCAAGTCGAATGTCCGACGGGTTCGGGCAATCAAATGACCTTGTTCGAAGTGACGCAAGAGCTGATTCGACGCTTGAGCAATATCTTTGTGCGCGACGAAAACGGCAAACGCGCCGTGTACGGCGGAACCGACAAATTTCAAAACGACCCATACTGGCGCGACTATATTTTGTTCTATGAATATTTTCACGGCGACAACGGCGCGGGTTTGGGCGCAAGCCATCAAACCGGTTGGACGGGCGTGATTGCGCGACTGATTCAAATGAATGGGTACATGAACGCTCACGATCTGCTGGAGAATGGATTGATCAAGGCAGGCAAGTACCTGTTACAAGCGCAAGAACGCGAGTAACAATTTTCAATTTTGTCTCCCGCGCACAAGTTGTGATTCGAAAAATTTTATCGCAGGGCAAGGAACAAAGCATGAGCAACCAAGACACACTCATCGAAACGGCGGAACCAAAAGAAACCCCCAAACGCAATCTCATCTATCGCACCGTTCGCACGCTCACGCTCGCCAGCGTCGGCGCGATTTCCATCAGTCGCGAAGAAATCAAACGCCTGTTGGACCGTCTGGTTGCGCGCGGCGAATTGGATGCCAAGCAGGCGCGCAAATTACTGCGAGAGGCGGACGTGAAAGGGCGCGCGCAGCAAAAACGCGCGCGTGCGCAGCGCAAAGAGAATGCTCTTTCAAGCAGCGAAATTGTGAGTCTGCCGACACACGCGGAGCTCGCGGCGCTTCAACAACAACTCGCCCGACTAAACGCCGAGTTAAAAGAATTGCATTCGTTGACAATCGCTTCCACCGAACGACAGGCAGATTGATGGCATTGCGAACGCACGGCGAAACAGGCAAGGAAAAGCGAACATGACTACGCGCCGCTTTTGGTTTCAAGTCGTAATCAACTCAATTGCGCTGCTCCTCACTTTTATAGCGATGCACTTTTTCCGCGTCCCTTCGTCCGACGCGCAAGGCGAATATGTGTCGGTTTTTACCATCAGTGATTGGATGTGGTGGATGATTCCGGTACTGGGTTTGCTCTTTACCGTCATCAGTTGGGTGGTGCGTCCGGCCTTGTTGATGATTTTTGGGCGCTTGGTGATTCAAACGTTCGGCTTGTTTTTGCTGTTGATTGACGCGCTTGTGTTTTGGTTGACCACACGTCTCTCGCCGTTTGAATTCGAGATTGCGAGCCCGGTGGTTTTCTGGATTCTCATTGCGGCAATCATTTTCAATTTGTTCAAATTCCTACTGGGCGCGCTGGTCGGCGTGGACCGCCCACAGGTCGAAGCATCGCCTGCGCACGGCTTTATTTGGAAACGATTGGAAAATTTGCCCGGCTTTCGCAACAGCCGCCTCGCCGAAAACCTGCGCTTGCAGCAAGTGTATGACACGCTCGGCCGTTTCGCGCTCGAGATTGCGATGGAGCGTACGTCACTCAATCCCTTTCGGCGTTCGATCTCCAATTGGGTGTATCGCAAAGAAAATCCCATCGAAGACATGACCACGCCGGTCAAAGTGCGCGTGATGCTCCAACAGTTGGGACCAACGTATGTCAAGTTCGGACAGATGGCGGCAAGTCAAGGACAGGCGCTGCCCCCAGAGTACGAAGTGGAACTGGAAAAACTGCAAAACACTGTGCCGCCGGTCCCATACGCGCAAGCGCGCGAGGTGATAATTCAGGAATTGGGCAGACCACCGGAAGAATTGTTTGCCACGTTCGAGCAAGACGCGTTTGCGGCGGCTTCCACCGCGCAAGTGCATCGCGCCACCTTGCATGACGGCACACCTGTCGCGGTCAAAGTGCAGCGCCCCAACATTGTAACGATGGTCAACGCCGACCTCGGCATCTTGAAACAGCTGAGTCAAACCGTCGAGCGCGTGAATCAGGACGCGCGCACAGTGGACCTGTCGGGGATTGTCGAGGAATTCGGCGACGGCGTGCGGCGCGAATTGGATTATCACAATGAGGCGTACCACGCGCGCCGTCTTGGCGACAATATGAAAACGCAAATCGGCGTGCAGGTGTGCGGCGTGTATCCCGAATTCAGTTCCACCAAAGTATTGACGATGGAGTTTGTGCGCGGTGTCAAAATCACGAACGCACAAGCCATTAATGCGGCGGGGATTGACCGCGAAAATTTGGGACAGCGTTTCATGCGCGCGTTTCTCAAACAAGTGATGGTGGACGGATTTTTTCACGGCGACCCGCATCCCGGCAATTTGTTGGTGGATACCACGAACGGCACGTTGACGTTTATTGATTTGGGTTTGGTCGGTGTGTTGGATGGCACCAAGCGCCTGGACTTGATTGACTTGGTGCTGTCGTTGTATCAAAAAGATGCGGCGAGTATCGCCGATGTGCTACTGCGCCTCTCGCGCCGTCTGCGTCCGGTGAACTTGACGGCGTATCGCTCCGACATGGAAAATTTGGTCCATCAGTACGTCATTTACAGCTCGGGTTCCACCTTGAGCGCGGTCATGTCGCGGTTGTTTGGATTGCTCCAAGTCCACGGTTTGCGCCTCGACCGCCAATTGACGCTTGCGTTAAAAGCAATTTCGCAGTGTGAAGAAACGATGCTTGCGCTCGGCACCAAGTTCGATGTCGTCGCGTTTGCGAATGACCAGCTCGGCGGTTTTGCCGCCGAAGCGTTCACGCAAGACAAAATTATCGAAGCGGTCAAGCAACAGGTGATGGTCGCGGGCAAACAGCTCGTGCGCCGCATTCCCAGTTTGTCGGACGCGACCAACATGTGGCTCGACCAATACATGTCGGGCAGGTTCACGGTACATCTTGACACGAGCGATCTCGGACAACATGTAGAGAGTTTTGGCAATTCGGCGCAGCGGCTCACAGCCGGTCTAGTTATCACCGGCATCATTGTCGGCACGGCGATTGTGGCGGGGCAATTGGTCACTCTGTCAAGTCCCGCGACCACATGGCTGCCCATTCTTGTAATTGGAGTTTTTGTCATTATGGTAGTACTGGGTATCATTGTCATTTGGAACTCGTTGCGCTTAGACAAGCGCACGCGCTGAACCAATTTACTTTCGGCGAGCATGACTCGCCTACACAGGGAGGAACCATGGCAGGACCCAAGAAAAAGAAAAAGGCGGCGCTGACCAAAAAGGAAAAAAAGCAAGCGCTGCAAACTGCGGCAGTTGTCACCGCCGTTGAGGGTGCGGAACAGGCGGCAGGCGGGGAGCAATTGGTCGGTGCGGGACGTGAGCTGGCAGGCGTTGCTATGGCAGCGACCGCGTCCGCCGCAAGTGATTTGACGCGCGCGCAGGACGCGGCGCGCGTGGCGCAGCGCGTGAGCGCACTCGGACGCGTCGTCGGAGCTGCAGGCGAAGCCGACCTCGCGCAAGGCATCGGTATGATGGCAACGGGTTCCGAAATTCAGGCGTTAAGTACGGCGTTTCGCGCGTTGAGCAACGAAGACCTCGACCAGGGGCTGCGCATCGGGCGAATTTCGGGTGAACTCGCTACCATCAGCGATGTGGCAAGTTTGCTCAATATGCCGGTGCTGGCGCGCGTTTTGGAACAGCGCGCGGCGCAGCTGCAGCAGGTCGGCGTCGAGGTGCTGGTGCAGTACATGCTCGGACGCGAAATGTCCAAAGCGCTCGAAGCCAAAGGCATCGAAGTAGGCGCGTTTGGCGTAAACGAAGCCGCCGAAGGCATGGCGCGTCTTGCCATGTCCGAAGCCGCCGCGCAGCGCGCCGAGGATTTGGAAGAGATGAGCGCGGATTTGGCGGTACGCGGAATCGAGACTGCAATGGTGGCAGGTGAAGCGGCAGATGCGGCAAAGGCGGTCGCGGACGCAGGCATTTCGGAAATTGCGCAAGGCGCGGCGAGTGTCGGCGCGGGCGTCGCGATGGAGACCATTGCGGAAGTTTCCTGAGAGCGTTTCTTGAAAGTCATTGCGAGGCGTTCTGTGCCGAAGCAATCTTGCTTGTTTTCCGAAGTGGAGACTGCTTCGCTTCGCTCGCAGTGACACTTTTAAGAATCCCTCTGAGGCAATTCAGGTGGCGGTATAGGGCTTGCCAATTCACACAGGAACAAATGCCGATGGCGCAAAACTCGCAGCACCGGTTTCGCACAAGACGCGTACGGCATACAGGTCACGCCGGGAATGATTGAGTCGGCAATGCTTTGAGCATCGCTATCGAGGTGCTGCAAGGCAAAGGGAAAAACCATCCAACCAAATTGCTGCAACCGGTGTGTCATTGTTCCACCACCACAATGACACATCCGCAGCGGAATTTAACCCAAAGGAGTCATTACGATGGCAAACGAATCCTTTTTCGCACTCATGTGCGCCTCCATCATCGCTTTGTTTTTCGGGTTTGTGCTTGCGTTCGGCGGGTACCGCTTTTTCCTGATCCTGTTGCCCATTTGGGGCTTTTTCTTTGGGTTCGCTCTCGGAGCCCAAACCATTCAGGCGATTTTTGGCACAGCGTTTTTGAGTGAAGTCACCAGCTGGGTCGTCGGCTTTATTGTCGCCGTCGTTTTCGCCGTGCTTTCGTATCTGTTCTGGATCTTTGCCGTCGCTCTCATCGGCGGCTCGTTGGGCTATGCCCTCGGCACGGGCATCATGCTGGCGATATTTCCACAAATGGATATTCTCGCGTGGATTGTGGGAATTGTGGTCGGCGTCGTTTTTGCGATTGGCGTGTTGGCGCTCAACATTCAGAAATGGGTCGTCCTCATTGCCACATCGGTGCTCGGCGCGGGCGTAATTGTCGGCACATTCCTATTCATGTTCGGCGGATTGCCTTCGGCGCAATTGGTTCAGAATCCCGTGCGGGTTGTCCTCCAAACGTCGCCGTTCTGGGCAGTCGTCTTTTTGGTGATTGCGGTATTGGGTATCGTGGCACAGTATCAAAGTACACGCAGCTGGAATATCGCAACGTACAATCGTTGGGAAACAATGAACGAACCCGCGCCTGCGCCCTAGGTGCGGGTAGATACAAGACAACAGCAAGCGACAAAATCGCGTGCTGCGCGAGTCATCGCGTTTCAGAGATTGGCAAAAGAGTTCCAAAGCACGAGTTTGCTTTGGAACCCCAAGGTCATGCCTCTATCTTACGTGTTCTGAAACACCCTGATTCCAAAAGGAGTAGTGAAATGCGCGGAAGGCGCCAAGAACGACGCGATGACCGACAAGATGAACGCCAAACCTTTGGGCGCGGCGGAAATGCAAAGCGTTACCAAATGAGGCAGAATCTGGTCTCGATCGGCGACGATTTCTGGATTGAAAACGAACGCGGCGAACGCGTCTTCAAAGTGGACGGCAAAGCGCTGCGCGTGCGCTCGACTTTGATATTTGAAGACGCGCACGGCAAAGAACTCGCCAAGATTCAAGAAAAAATGGTGCGCGTGCGTGACACGATGGAAATCGAAGGACCGGACGGCAAAACCATCGCCACTGTCAAAAAGGCAATGATCACACCACTGCGTGAACGTTTTTCGCTGGACCTTGCCGCCGGCGGCGACATGGAGATTCAAGGCAATTTGCTGGACCACGAATACACCTTTGAGCAGAACGGGAAAAAAGTTGCCGAGACTTCCAAAAAGTGGTTTCGCCTCGCCGATTCGTACGGCGTCGAAATTGCAGACGGTCAAAATGACATTGTAATTTTGGCAGCCACCGTCGCGGTGGACATGATAAGTCACCCGGCGCGCTAACCCGTTGCCAAGAACAATCCGTGCGCTTTTGCGCCGAACGTTCGAAATTGGGGCAGCTCTGTATTTCGGAGCTGCCTCAAACTATGATTATTTGTGATTCATTGTAAAATTCGACGCGCGTCCTACGGCATGTGACAAGTTTGTGCGGCACATCATTCGGACACAATCTCAAATGCTTGTTTTTTGAACGGATGGATTTCGATTTCATCCGCTTGTTTCTGCTCTTGCGGAGCGCTCACGCCGCGAGGAGAGCAATGTCAACACAACAATTTTTCCGCAAGCGGAATGGTTTTTCGGAATTCGCGGTTACAATAGACGGAATATAAAGTTTACGCAGTACCATGGTATTGTGTCACGCGGCGTACCCGGATTGACACCACACCGCAATCACACAACTTGCCTGAACTGACGGAGGAAGCATGAAACTATCACGGGCGCGTGTCGTCCAATTTCTTACAGTGCTGATTGTACAGGCGCTGGCATTGCTGTTGTTTGCATATATCTCACCGGGCGTCAGCATCAGTACGTTCTTGGGCGCGGTCGCGGTGGCAGTGGTCCTCGCCGTATTGCAAGGGGTGGTGTGGTGGTTGTTTATCAATTTTTTCGCGAACCTGCCCGCGCTGCTCTTTCCTTTTTTGACATTTATCCTGATGGGCGTCGCCACGCTGTTTGTTGCCAACCATATCCCCGGCGTCACGATTGATGGCTTTTGGCCCGCCCTCTGGGTGACGGTTTGGATTACCATCATTAACGCCATTCTCGGCGCGATTCTCGTGCTGGACGAAGATGCCAATTTCGACCGCAACGTAACGCGCAAGATGGTGCAGAAACACGGCAAGCAGGAAAAAACCGATGTGCCCGGTTTCCTGTTTCTCGAAATTGACGGTTTGAGCATTGACATTCTCAAACGCGCGATTGCCGACGGGTACATGCCCACGCTAAAAAAATGGCAGGACAACGGAACCCACAACCTGCTCCAATGGGAAACCGATTTCACGTCCCAAACCGGCGCCATGCAAACCGGTATTCTGCTTGGCAATAATGACAATGTGCCTGCGTATCGTTGGTGGAGCCGCGCACAGGGCAGAATGATCATGTCGGGCAATCCGAAAGATGCCTTCGCACTCGAGAGTTCACTCTCGAGCGGCAAGGGCTTGCTCTCGGACGGCGGCGCCTCGCGCGCGAACATGTTTTCCGGCGACGCCACCGAATCGCTCTTTACCATGAGCACCATTACCGCGCGCAAGTACGGGCGCGGTCCGCGTTTCTATACATACCTCTTTAATCCGTTCATCATTGCGCGCTTGATTGCGCGATTCTTTATCGAGGTGGTCAAGGAATGGTGGGAGGCAGGCGCACAACGGCGCGCGCACAAACGCGGTGACCCGCGCGCAAAATATGTGGTCAGCGCGCGCAATCCCGCGTATGCGTTTTTGCGCGCCATGATGGGGACCCTGCTTCAAGACCTCGCCACCTACACGGTTATTGGCGATGTCTTTCGCGGCGTACCTGCCATCTATGCGTTGTATGCGGGCTATGATGACCTCGGACATTTCGCAGGGATGCAGGCAGAAGAATCTTTCGAAATGCTCCACGAGACGGACCGTTATTTTGCGCGCATCGAACGCGCGCTGGCGTATGCGCCGCGTCCCTATCATGTGATTGTGCTTTCCGACCACGGGCAAAGTGAAGGTCCAACCTTCAAAGGCGCGCACGGCATTTCGCTGGAAGATTTGGTAAAGGGGCTTCTCAAAGGCGACCAGACCGTCTTTGGCGCATTGGACACGAACGAAGCATGGGACAATTGGAACGCGGTGTTGACCGAATCTACACAGGACAATACCCGCACTGCCGCATTGATGCGCCGCGTGCTGGCACAAAAAACCAAAGATGGTGTCGTGACGGTCGGTCCAGAACGTGACCCCAAGGAAGAGGCAGCCGAGAAACAGGCAGCCGACCAGGCAAAGGTCGTGGTGTTTGGATCCGGCAGCACCGGGTTGATTTATTTCACCGAATCGAAAGAGCGCATGACCTTTGAACAGATTTCGGACACCCATCCCGATTTGATTGTCGGCTTGCAGCAGCATCCGGGAATCGGCTTGGTCATTATCAAGTCAGAAAAGAACGGCACCATGGCAATCGGCAAAGGCGGGGTCAATTTTGTGGAGCTGGGAACGGTCGAAGGGCAAGACCCGCTCGCGCCATTCGGTCCCAATGCGCCGCTGCATGTCAAACGCGAAAGCGATTTCCCGGATTGTCCCGATATTCTCGTAAACACTTTGTATGACCCGAAAACCGAAGAGTTGGCAGGTTTTGAAAATCAAGTGAGTCATCACGGCGGGATGGGCGGACCGCAAAATCGCCCCTTTGTCTTTTATCCAAAGGAGCTGCCGTATGATGGCAAACCAATTATCTGGGCAAGTGGGTTGTACCGACTTTTGCGCGGCTGGCGCGAACAAGTGCAGCACATGAATGGAAATTCCGAGAATACGCAGGCGGACAGTCAAACGCAAGCGCCATCCGCGCAAGCAAATTAAAACTCACAGGAGGTAATCCCCATGGGACAGCTAGTGGTGATATCATTCGAGACGAAGGAAGAAGCACAAGAACTTGCGAGCACCTTGCGCAAGTTGGAAAAAGACGGCGCGCTCAAATTAGAGGATATGCGTGTCGTGGTCAAAGACGCGGAGGGGAACGCCCACATTCACGATGATGCCGGGCACCCGGTTGCCGCAGGAGCAGTCATTGGCGGCGTGATTGGCGGGTTGCTCTTTTTGTTTGCGCCCGTGTTTGGCATCGCGGCAGGCGCGGCGGCGGGCGCCGCCATTGCCAAGTCCATGGATTTGGATGTGGACCAAAAATTTGTGAATGAGGTCGCCGAGAATCTCAAACCCAACACGTCTGCGCTGTTCGTCCTGGGCAGTAACGCAAATCGCGCCGCCGTCGTTGATGCGCTCAAACCCTACAAAGGCACCTTAATCCAAACCACGCTTTCCAGCGACCTCGAAGAGCAACTCAAGCGCGCACTCAGTGACCGTTCCGAGTAGGTTATCTTTCGTTCTCTCAAGCAGTTTGCCAGTTCCCGCGCCCGAATGCGGCGCAAAAGTGGCAATCTGCTTTCTCGTATCATGCTATATCGCACCTTTGGACGGATGGGCTGGCAAGTTGCCGAAATTGGCTACGGCATGTGGGGCATGGGCGGCTGGACCGAATCCGACGACGCGGAATCGCTGCGCTCACTCCATTTGGCGGTCGAACTCGGCTGCAATTTTTTTGATACCGCGTGGGCGTACGGTTCGGGGCATAGTGAAAAATTATTCGCGCAGTTACAGCGCGCGCATCCCGACAAAAAGCTGTACATTGCCACAAAAATTCCGCCCAAGAATCGCATCTGGCCCTCGCGGCGCGGTTTCACATTGCAAGACGTTTTCCCTGCCGATTACATCAAAGAGTACACCGAAAAAAGTTTGACCAATCTCGGCGTCGAAACAATTGACCTTCAACAGTTTCATGTTTGGGAAGACGATTGGGCAGAGCTGGACGAATGGCAGCGCGCGATCGAAGATTTGAAACGCGACGGAAAAATTTCCGCCGTCGGCATCAGCATCAATCGTTGGGAACCGTGGAACGGCGTCAAAACATTGCGTACCGGAAAAATGGACGCGGTGCAGGTGATTTACAACATCTTTGACCAAAATCCGGAAGATGAATTATTTCCCGCGTGCGACGAATACAAGGTCGGCGTCCTTGCGCGCGTGCCGTTCGATGAAGGCACGCTCACCGGCACGCTGACCAAAGACTCGAAATGGGCGGACGGCGATTGGCGCAATACCTATTTTGTGCAAGAAAATCTGAATGCCTCCGTTGACCGCGCCGAAGCGCTGCGTCCGTTGATTCCACAAGGCATGACCATGCCCGAAATGGCGCTGCGTTGGATTCTCGCCAACAAAACGGTTTCCACCATCATTCCCGGAATGCGTAAAGAAAAAAATGTGCAGATGAATATGGCAACGAGCGACGGCGTTTTGCTCGACCCCGCGTTAATGCGCGAATTAAAAAAACATCGCTGGGACCGCACTCCCACAGAGTGGTCCCAATGAACAAATCCGAACCATCCCGTCCCGCCCTGCCCGCCAAACCTGCAGCGCCCGCCGCCGCGCCGTCCAGTGAACCCGGACGCTTTTTTCGATACATGGCGGACTTTGTTGGTTTTACCGATGCGGACGAACAAGCCATCGTTGCGTCCAAACCGGTCATTGAAAAACAGCTGCCGCAAATCGTTTCGGATTTTTACGACCATCTCTTGCGTTATCCGCCCACGCGCAAATTTTTCCTCAAACCGGACGGCACGCTCGATGAAGCGTACTTGCAATTGCGGATGCGCCACAATGCCAATTTCTGGCGGCGCACCGCCGAAGGCAATTACGACGACGAATACGCGGGGTACATTGCCTATGTCGGACGCGCGCACACCACACACGGCGCCGACCCGACGATTTATATCCCCGAACGCTACGTCATCGGACAGGTCGGCTTTGTGCAGCATGCCATCAGTCAAGCCCTGCATGATGCCCTGCACGACCGGGACGAAATGTTTGAACATCGCGCGATGGAGGCGTGGGACAAGTTGTTGATGGTGGTCCTCGAAATTCTGGCGCGCGCTTACAGTACGGAACGCGAAACGGAGAAATTCGACCCGCTCGTGCCGGTGGACAACACCTATGTCGCGCGGCTTGCGCAAGCAGCCGTTGACATGGATGCGCCGCAAGGCGTTCGCCAAGTCAAACGCATCGCCGTCGCGCGCACCGACGAGATTCCCGACGGCGAGCGCAAACTGCTGCGCGTTGAAGGCATCTCCATCGGGATCTTTCATCTCGACGGGCAATTTTATGCGCTGCGCAACAGCTGCCTGCATCGCGGCGGACCGGTCTGCGCGGGTCCTCTTATCGGCAAGATGCTGGAATGCCCGTGGCATGGTTTCCAATACAATGTCACCAACGGCGAATTGATTGTGGACCCGAAATCCAAATTGGATACCTTCGCCGTGCATATCGAAAACGAGCAAGTGATTTTGGAGATACCGCAATAAAAAGGTGCGCGGCAGATGAAATTCATTTGCCGCGTCTTGTTTCCTCCCGACACAACCGATTGCGCAAGGAGCAGTAGGCATGTCCGAATTTGAATTCGGCGGCGACGTGGCGTGGCGGCCCACGCGCGCGCAAATCGCCCAGAGCAATTTGTATCGGCAGTACACGCGGCTTGGTTTCGCCTCGCTCGACGAATTTCAGCGCGCGTCCGTAAACGATATCGCATGGTTTTGGGATACGATGCTGCGCGAATTGGATGTGCAGTTTTACGAACCGTATTCCAAGGTTGTGGATTTGTCCGGCGGCATTCCATTTCCCAAATGGTGTGTCGGCGGCAAAATGAATATCGTCCACAACTGTTTGGACAAGTCCATCGGAACGCCAAACGAAAATCAAGTTGCACTCAAATGGGAAGGCGAAGAAGGCGCGACGCGCGCGCTCACCTACGCGCAGCTTTCGCGCGAGGTCAATCAAATCGCAAACGGATTGCGCGCGCTCGGTCTGAGAAAAGGCGACGCGATTGGCGTGTTCATGCCAATGACGCCGGAAATTGTGATTGCGGTCCTGGCAATTGCCAAAATTGGCGCGGTCTTTTTGCCATTGTTTAGCGGATACGGCGCGGGCGCGGCGGCGGTGCGTTTGAATGACGCAAATGCCAAAGCATTGTTCACCGCCGACGGCACATTTCGACGCGGACAAATTGTGCCAATGAAACAAACGGCGGATGAAACCGTCGCCCAGTGCCCAACCATTCAACACATGATTGTGCTGCCGCGCGCGCAAAATCGGGTCGAAATGAAACACGGGCGCGATCATTGGTGGGATGAAATCATTACGCTCGGCGATACCGGTATCTGCGAGACCGAACACACGGACGCGGAAGATTTGCTCATGCTCATTTACACGAGCGGCACGACCGGCAAACCGAAAGGCGCGGTGCATACCCACTGCGGTTTTCCCGTCAAAGCCGCGCAAGACATGGTTCACGGTTTGGATGTGAAACCGACCGATACGTTGTTTTGGATGACCGACATGGGTTGGATGATGGGACCGTGGGAGGTGTACGGGACACTGCTTTTGGGCGCGACGATGTTTTTGTACGACGGCGCGCCCGATTATCCTGCGCCAAATCGCGTGTGGGCGATGGTGGAACGTCACGATATTTCACTGCTGGGACTCTCGCCGACGTTTGTGCGCGCATTGATGAAATACGGCGACGAGCCGGTAAAAAAATATTCCTTGAAAAGTTTGCGCGCGTTCGCTTCGACCGGCGAGCCGTGGAATCCGACGCCGTGGCTGTGGTTGTTCAACACGGTGGGGGGGGGGGAATTGCCCATCATCAACTATTCGGGCGGCACAGAAATTTCCGGCGGCATTCTCATGGGCAATTTTCTCACGCCGCAAAAACCCGGTTCGTTCGCGGGGCCATTGCCCGGCATGGACGCGGATGTCGTGGACGAAAACGGCAAATCGGTGCGCGGGCGCGTCGGTGAACTCGTCATTCGCCAACCGTGGATTGGCATGACGCGCGGTTTTTGGCAAAACCCACAGCGTTATCTCGACGCGTACTGGTCGCGCTTTCCGAATGTGTGGGTGCATGGCGATTTCGCGGCGATTGATGAAGATGGCTTGTGGTATATTCTCGGACGCAGCGACGACGTTATCAAAGTCGCGGGCAAACGTCTCGGGCCCGCCGAAGTCGAATCGGCATTGGCGCGTCATCCCGCCGTGCAAGAAAGCGCCGCGATTGGCGTACCCGATGAGGTCAAAGGCGAAGCGCTCGTTTGCTTTGTGATTGTGAAACCACAGTACGCGGCGGATGAAACGTTGCGCGCGGCGCTGCGCGAAAACATCATTGCAGAATTGGGCAAGGCGCTCGCGCCGAAAGCCATTTATTTTGTGAACGACTTGCCGCGCACGCGCAACGCCAAAATTATGCGCCGCGTCGCGCGCGCCGTGTATTTGGGCAATGACCCCGGCGACGTGAGCGCGTTGGAAAATACGCGCGCGCTGGAGGAAATCAAATACGCGGCGCGCCATTGACGCGATTCACCCATCGCATATATAAATTATCTTTTGTTTCTTGATTCACATCCAAAAATAAAAACCAAATCACAACGCGCGCATGATCCTCGCTTGACGGCGCAACGTGAACAAACAACCAACGGAGGTTTGCCATGCCTTTGCACTCTCGGATTGCGCGCGTTTTTTTGCCCGCGCTCGTTCTGCTCGCACTCGTTTCGCTCGTTTCCACCTTTTTGCCTCCCGCGCACGCGGCGGTGGGCATCCTCGTCAACACGACCGCCGACAATACAACCGGCGGCGATACATCCTGCACCCTGCGCGAAGCCATCACCAATGCAAACAGTGGTAGTGACACGACAGGTGGCGATTGCCAACCGGGAAATGTCGGCGCAGACATCATCCACTTTAGCGTTAGCGGCACCATCACGCTCGGCTCGTCTCTGCCCGCGATTGACGATGATGTGACCATTGACGGCGCGGCACAGACCATCACCGTTGACGGCGCGAATGCCTATCAAATCATGGTGGTCAACAGCAGCAAGACGCTCAACCTCAGCGCGCTGACCATTGCCAACGGCAACTGTACCGGCTGCTCCGGCGGCGGCATCCAAAACTTCGGCACACTGAACGTGACGGATGCTACTTTTGAAAACAACGGCGCAACCAACGATGGCGGCGCCATATATAATGTTGGCACAACCACCGTGACCGGCAGCACGTTTGTCGGCAACGCGGCAAATACCGGTGGCGGCGGCATTTCAACTTATATCAACTCCCTGATTGTGTCCAACAGCACGTTCTATAACAACTCGTCATCTGTCGCGGGCGGCGCCATTCAATCCTACTATGGCACGGCTATTGTGACCAACAGCACGGTCTATGACAATACTTGGGGCGGCTTCTTTTATGGCGGCGGCGGGATTAGCAGTATCGGAGGCACAATCACTCTTTTTAATACAATTGTTGCCAACAACACCGGCGGTGATTGCTATGCCGATGCCGGTTCCGGCGGCGTTGTAACCGCCGACGCGTTCAATATTGACGGCGACGGCTCGTGTGATGCTGCGACGACGAGCGGGTCCATCAATCTCGCCGCGCTCGCCGATAACGGCGGACCGACGCAGACCATGAAATTGCAATCGCCGAGCGACGCCATCAATGCGGGCGACAATACCGTGTGCGGCAATGCAGTCGGTGACCCCGATTATGGCGCGGGCGGCGTGGACCAACGCGGCGTCCTCCGTCCGCAAAACACTACGTGCGATGTCGGCGCGTATGAACTGCTCTTTTGTTCTCCCGGCACTTTTGACAACGGCAGCGCAACCTGTGAACCTGCACCGGCGGGTTACT
>CAZXYP010000009.1:0-35358 GCA_964644955.1 uncultured Anaerolineales bacterium
CGCCGCCCGTCCCGCGCTGAATGGCGCGCTCGATATTGTCTTTGGGCATGTTGGCGGCGCGCGCTTTGTCCACCGCGAGGCGCAAGGAAAAATTGGCTTCGGGGTCGCCGCCGCCTTCGCGCGCGGCAATGGTAATGTCGCGGGCGATGCGCGTGAAAAGTTGACCGCGCTTGGCGTCCGCCGCCCCTTTTTTACGTTTAATGGTTGACCATTTGGAATGACCTGACATGTTGACCTCCGGGATTGCTCACCCCGTTCGGGATGAATGTGACAAGATAGAAAAAAAACGCGCTGACTATTCGTCCCCTTGCGGAAAGAATAGCCCCGGCGCGTCGCTTGGAGGTTTGCGAAGGCGCAAGCCGCGACGTTGTTGTGGCTTAAAGAGCGTAATCACCCGTCCCATCATCTGAAACATTATATCACGTGCGCCCCGTTTCACTGAAATGATTTTGCCTCTGAATGTAATGTCGCCCTCGTTTGCCGTTAAGGGGTGCCGAAATTTCCTATGGTAAAATGTTCGACGCTGTATGAATGGAATACAAAAGAGATGGCTCCTCAGTCTGGTCGTCCTGAATTTGGTATTGGGTTGTGCCATCGCCGCCGCGCTGGTCGCGCCGCGCGAAACAATTCGTCAAACGCTCGCCGATGTGACGGGCGAAGAGGATTTCGCTCATCAACTCCGCGCGTTGGGATTTCTCGCCTTGTCGTATGTTCAACCGCCGCGTGAAACCGCCGATGACGCGCCAATGCCATATACGGACATGCCGCCCTTCGGCGTCAATACCTTTTTTGAACAAGAAGTGCAGGAAGCGAAAATTCGCGCGAGTATGCGGTTGATACGCGACGCGGGTTTCAAATTCATTCGCCAAGAATTTCCGTGGGAAGATATTGAACCGACGCGCAAGGGCGAATTTTGGGACAATAAATTCAATCATTCGACGTGGGACAAGTACGACCGCATTGTCGCGTTGGCGGACGAATATGGTTTGGAAATTATCGCGCGCCTCGACCATCCGCCGAATTGGACGCGGCACGATGGCGCCGCGCGCGGCAACTTTGCGCCGCCGGACAGTTACGATGATTACGGCGATTTTGTGAACGCGGTGGTTGCGCGGTATCGCGGCAAAATCAAATTTTATCAATTGTGGAATGAGCCGAACATTTATCCCGAATGGGGCGAACAGGATGTCAACGCGCAGGATTATACGCGGCTGTTGAAAATCGGTTACACAAGAGCAAAAGAAGCCGACCCGAACGCCGTTATTATCAGCGCGGGTTTGGCGCAGACGTTGGAAACGGGCCCGCGCAATGTCAGCGATTTGATGTTTTTGCAGCAAATGTATGACGCGGGCGCGAAAGATTATTTTGATATTCTTGCGGTGATGAATTATGGTCTGTTCACCGGACCGGGCGACCATCGCGCCGACGCGTCGCGCACGAATTTTTCGCGTCCCGTGCTGCTGCGCGAAATCATGGTGAAAAACGGTGACGCGCACAAACCGATGTGGGCGATGGAAATCGGTTGGAACGCGCTGCCGCTCCATTTTGAAAATGCGCCATATGGACGCGTGACGGAACAACAGCAGGGCAGATATGCGGCGCAAGCATACGAACGCGCGCAAACAGAATGGGCGTGGATGGGTGTAATGAATTATTGGTTTTTCAAACGCGCGTACGACAATGAACGCGAACAGCCGTTTTTTTACTTTCGTTTGTTCGACCCCGATTTCACACCGCTGCCCGCGTATGAAGCAATTAAAGACTACACCGCGAACGCGCGTTGGCTTGGTAAGGGGTTTCATCAAGAGACGGATTGGGTGCTAGAGTACACCGGAGACTGGAGAACTGGCAACTCTGGCGCGCGTGTGATTGATGGTTATCGCGCAGGGCGGGTTGGCGACGCCTTAAGTTTTGATTTTCGCGGGGACGCGGTGGAACTCGCGCTCGCGCCGAATCCCTACAACGGCATCGTCGAGGCGCGGATTGATGACGGCGCGTGGCGCGAATATGATTTGCGCGCGACCGACCCGCACGCGCAGCATCGAATTCCCATTGCGAAAAACTTGTGGGGCAAGGACCATCACGCCGAGCTGCGCGTCAAGCAGGGTGAGTTACGCTTGGACGGAATCGTCGTGAAAAATTCCAATTCGCAGACTCTCCAAATCATCGCGTCGGTTGCATTGGGTGTCGCGTTTGCCTGTATTGCTGCGATTGCGGTGTTATTCCGGCGACAAATCAAACTCTACCGCGAGGAAACTGTCGCATGAGTGCGCGCCCGCTGTTTCGCGTTTCACGTTCCTACGCCGCTCAAACGAGTGACGGCGCATGGCTTTCACTCAAAAATCGTATTTGGCTGCTGATTGCGTTGGCGGTCGCGTTTTTTGTGCGCGTGAATGCGTTGGGGGCGCAGAGCTTGTGGAACGACGAAGGCACATCGGTGGCGCTCGCGCGCACGAGTGTAAACGCGATTGTGAACGCGGCGGCGCGCGATATTCACCCCCCCCTCTATTACCTTTTGCTGAATGTGTGGATTCAAGCCGCGGGCATTAGTGAATTTGCGCTGCGTTTTCTGTCCGTCCTCGCGGGGGTTTTGGTGGTCGCGCTGACCTTTCGCATTGCGCGCGAATGGTTTGACCAGGATGTGGCGGTGATTGCGGCGGTGTTGGCGGCGCTGAATCCCTTTCAGGTCTATTACGCGCAAGAAACGCGAATGTATATTTGGGTGACATTGTTTGCGTGTTTGTCGGTGTGGGCAATGGTCGTGATGCTCAAACCCGTGCGGGAAATTTCCCCCCCCCCTTTGCCGCGCCAAATGCGAACGCGCATTCTCGCGCTCGTCGGATATATCCTCGCCACGCTCGCGGCGCTCTATACCAATTATTACGCGTTCACGATAGTTTTATTTCAAAATCTCGCGTTCGTCGCGTACTTGATTTGGGCGCGGCGCGAACGGCGCCCGCGCCTGACGCATACAATCAGATTGTGGATTGCGGCGCAGGCGGTGATTGTGTTGGCGTATGTGCCGTGGCTCTTGTTTGCGCGGTCGTCTATCGCTTCGTGGCCCGGTATCAGCGAACCGATGGCCTTGTGGGACATGACGTGGCGGATTGTGAGCGCGTATGTGACGGGCGCGGATACGCTGTTGAATTGGCAAACGCTGCTGGTGTTGACGTATCTGGTATTTTTTGTGGGCGGCTTGCTGCCGTCGCGCGATTTGTTCCGAATCAGCGCGTGGGGCATTGTGACGTGCGCGTTATGGGCGCTCGTGCCGCTGCTGGCAATGTTTTTGGTTTCGTTATCGCGTCCCGCCAACAATCCGAAATTTTTGCTGTTGGCGACGCCGGGGTTTTTGATTTTGGTCGCGCGCGGCGTTTCCGTGTTGTACCCCGGATTGTTTTTGCGCGAACGCGCGCCGTATGCGTCGCTTTCGGATTCGCGCGGGCGGCGACTTGGGCGACAATTGGTCGGCATCGGCAAATTGTTGGTTGGCGCATTGTTTGCGGCAGGCACAGTGTTGACGCTGCAAAACATGTACAGCGACCCGCGCTTGACGCGCGACGATTATCGCAGCATTGTGAACTATATTAATGCGGTCGCGACGGACAAGGACGCGGTGATTGTAGATGCGCCGGGGCAAATGGATGTGGTACGCTATTATTATCGCGGCGCGGCGGATTTGGCGACGCTGCCGATTGGGCGACCGGTACGCGAGGAGCAAACGCGCGCGGCGATTGGTGAACTGCTCAAAACGCACGACAAATTCTTTGCCATTTATTGGGCGACGGAACAGGCGGACCCCGAACAATTTGTGGAACGTTCCCTCAGCGAGGTGAGTTACAAAGCGCGCGAGGATTGGCACGGCACTGTGCGTTTCGCCGAATATGCCGTGACGCTGCTGCCGTCCAGTTTTCCGGCGCGCATCCCATTTCGGGATGAAATCTTGCTGCGCCGTTTTAGTTTGGAGGACAAGGCGTACGCGAGCGGCGATATTATTCCGTTGGGTTTGACGTGGGTGGCGTTGAAACCCCTGCCGACCAATTACAAGGTGTTTGTGCATCTGGTGGACGCGCAAGGCAATTTGGTGGCACAGCACGACGACGAGCCGCGAAACGGTTTCCAACCCACAAGCGGCTGGCAAGCGGGCGATGAGATTCAGGACAATGTCGGCATTTTGCTGCCGGTCGGTCTGCCGCCCGGCGAATATTCGATTGTCGTCGGTTTGTATCGCGGCGATACAGGGGAACGCCTGAAACTCAAGGACGGCACGGACGCATTAACGCTTGGTTCATTAACCGTGGACAAACGGATGGCGTCGCCCGACGCGTTGTTTCTCGATGGGAAACTGGATGCCGCGTTCGATGTCGTGCGCGCGTTGGGCTATACGTTGGAACGCGCTGCCGTGTCGCGCGCGGAATACAAACGCGGCGAATTCGTCCCGCTTACCGTGTATTGGCAAGCGCGCGCGAAACCCGCGTCGGATTTGAATTTGTCCGTGCAATTAAGAGACCAGGGGAACAATGTCATTGCGTCCGCGCGCGCGTTTGAGAATTATCCCACCACGCGTTGGGAGGAAAACGAAATCGTGCGCGACGTAACGCGTTTGGTGATTCCCGCCGCCGCATTGACGGGGGAATATAAAATTGTGTTGACGGATGGCGCACAGAGTTTTGATGTGATCAAGGTGATAGTGCGCTGATGTATCCGAGAAGGGAGATTGGAGATTGGTAATTTCTCCAATCTCCCATCTCCAGTCTTTATGTATATCGGTCGGAAACCGGAACGGCTCCCGTGGCTGCGCAGCTGCCTGTTGATCATCATTATCGTCCTTGGCACGGCGTATGCGAGCGTGTTGTTGTTGGCGGCGGGCGGTGTGTATGTGGCGCCGGTTTCGATGCTGCCCGAAGCGCTGCATCCGACGCCGACGATTACGCCGACGCCGACGGAACCCGCGTCGAATGTGGTCAACCGCGCGGACGGTTTTTTTCAAAATGGCAAGGTGAATCAGGCGCTTGAAGAATATCGCCGCGTCATCGAGTTGGAGCCGGAAAATGATTTGGCGTACGCGCGTTTGGCGCGCTTGTTGATTATTCGCCGCAATTATCTGGAAGCCGAAGACATGGCGCGCACGGCAGTGGATTTGAAACCGGACAGCGCGTACAATAACGCGGTGCTGGGGCTTGCGCTGGATTGGCAGGGCAAGTATGACGAAGCGCTGCCGATCGCGCTGCGTGCGATTGAATTGGATGAAAACAATGTGTACGCACAGGCGTATTTGAGCGAGTTGTATTCCGACATCGGGCGCGTGGACAAATCGGTGCCTGCCGCGCGCAAAGCAATTGAATTGGACGACAACAATTACGAAGCGCACCGCGCGCTGGGCTATGCGTACGAAACATCCGGCAAGTACCGCAACGCGATAACAGAATATCAACGCGCGATTCAGATTCAGCCGCATCTCGGTTTTTTGTATGTCGCCGCCGCGCGCAATTTACGCGCCATCGGGCAATATCGCAACGCGCTCGCGTTGATTCAGCAGGCGATTCAAGCCGACCCGAGTTCCGCCGAAGTGTATGACGAATTTGGCTGGATTTATTATTTTCTCGGCGATTACGACGCGGCGATTTTGCAATTGAAACGCGCGACGCAAATTGATCCGAATTACGCGCCCGCGCACGGGCATCTGGGCATTATTTATTTCGTTTTGCAAAATTGGGACCAGGCGGTACCGAGTTTTGAAAAAGCGATTGCGCTCGGCGGCGACCGTACGGAATACTATTATTCGTTAGGCATCGCGTACGTGAATCTGGACAATTGCCCGAAAGGCAAAGAGTGGATTGACAAAGCCGTGAATGTGAATCCCGACGATACCGCAGTGCAGGCGGCGGTGCAGTTTTACAATGAAAATTGTCTGGGCAGCGCCGCGCCGCCGACGAGAAGACCTGCGACGGCGGTGCCGCAGCCGTGAGGAAATGCTAGAAAAAATCGCCGCATTGCGGCGATTATTTTTTTTCGGGAAGGAATTTTACACCGGCGGCGTCTGGTTATCCTTCTGCTCCATCTGCTGTACCGCTTTTGCCGCATTTTGAACCGCGACGCGCGCTTTACAAGTTGTCCACTTGCGCGTCCAATACGCGGAGGAATGCGGCAGGCGATAAAATCTGGATGCCGTTGTATTCTTGGAGCTCCAGCAAGTCCTCGTCGCCTGTCACAATATACTGTGCGCCTGCATCCTCCGCGCATTCCAAAACGCGATTGTCATCGCTATCGCGCTTGACCACATCAACTTTTGATGTTGGCTCATTGTCCAGAGGCACAAGCGCGAGTCGTCGCAGCGTGTTTTGGATTTCCTCTTTGGACGCTTTGAGAGATTTCTTGACTTTGGGGTATTCCAATGTACGGAAGAGTTCTGCGCGCAGCGTGGGCGAAGTGGCAAGTTCAAATTCTTCCGCTTCCCATCGCTTCAACACCTGAGCAGGCGTACCGCGGGGCGATAGAAACGCACTGAGAATGACGTTGGTGTCCAGTACGACAATCATTTCTTTTTGCGTTTCTTGCGGACGGCACGCACGGCTTCAAGCGCGAGTTTATCCGCTTCCTCAGGGTCAAGATTAGCGCGTTGTTGAAAAGTACGCACCTGGTCGAAAAATGCTTTTCGTTCGCGTTTCCAGCTCTCATATACTTGAACCGGCACGACAGCGGCGGCAGGTTTTCCATTTCGACTAATGATAAAAGACTCGCCTTTCATCTGGACTTGGTCAACAAGTTCGCGCAGCGTCGTTCGGGCTTCGGCAATGCCGATATTTTTGTCCATACGATTCTCTTTCTGTACATACCTTACGATTTGTAATCTATGTACAATATACCACCTTTTTTATGATCCCACACACAACCCGCCCTGTGCAACAAGGCGGGTTTGTTACACCGGCGGCGTCTGGTTGTCCTTGTGTTCCATTTGCTGCACCGCTTTTGCCACTTCTTGAATCGCAACGCGCTGTTTGCGGTACAAATCGCTTTCGCTGATGGCGAGTTTGTTGGCAATGTCGCGCACCTTCATCCCCTGCATGACTTTGAGTTCCAGAATGTTGTACAATACCCATTCGGGCGCGGTGAGGGAACGCGAACCTTCGGGGCGCAGTTTTTCAATCGCTTCGGCAAGGATGCCGCGCAGCGCGCGCGTCGGATTTTGGTCGTACTCATCCAGCGACTGCTGGACAATGTTCAATTGCAGCAGCGGCGAGTGCATCAGTTTTGGTCCGCCCCAATAATGGTCGAGCGCGTCTTTAATGGCGCGATTGAAATCGGGCGACGCAATCAATTCTTCTTCGACACGTTCCTGCGCGATGCCGCCAATGACGCGCGGTTTGGATTGCACGCGCTGTAATGCTTCGACCTCACTGCCGATTTGTTCCAACGCGTCAAACACGCTCTTTTGCAAAGTGCGGTCTTCCAACGCCAATTCCGCTTGTGAGGCGAGCGCGTCCACCAATTCCTGTTCGTGTTCGGTCAAATCGGGCTGCGCGGCGCGCGCGGCGACACCAATCACCCCGACCACCACATCACTGCCATTGACCTTGAGCGGATACAACCAATAATCGCCGACCCCAAAAAAATGCGGCGCGGGAGTTTCGCCGTTGCTGAAGGAAGGCGGCGTGGATTGTCCTGCCATGAACTTTTGTACCGGCTCGCGCGGACCGACCAATGCTTCCAATTTCCAACCGTCGGGTTCCACCGCCAGCGCAAAGCCGCTTTGCACGCGCAAAAGATCGCACATGGCGGCGAGGATATTTTCCAATACCTGCCGTAAATCGCCGGTCGTGAGCAGATGCGCGTCAAGTTTTTGAATCTGATTGATTTCGCGGCGGTCTTGCCAAAACAGGGCGCGGTCAATATATCCCTTGCTGCGACTAATGAGCATTTCAAAGACAATGACGCCAATAATGACCGTCGCCGCCAACAGCGTATCGCGACTGAGCGGCACAAACTCTTCGACAAATGGCACAATGGTCATGGCGGTGACAACGCCGACCGCCACCAACGGACCGCGCAACAGATAATGCACGAATTTTTGTTTGATGAGACGGTCGGGGGCAAGCGCGCCTTGATATGCGACCGTGTACGCAATCACAATCTGCTTTCCAATCAACGCAATGTTCCCGAAAAAAGTCATCAGCAGCAAAACGACCGGCGGAATGAGCGCGGGAAAACCGGAAAAGACCAGATAGGGAAACACGCCTACCGCAGGCGCGAGAAAGGCAATGCCCAAACGCCGCAAGCGGCGGCGCGAAGTCGGCGTCAAGGTGCGGCGGCGCGCGAGTTCGATATTGTAAATGCCCCATGCGGTTGTCGCGACAAAATAACTGGCAAACAAAACAAACAACGGACCGGCGCGTAATTGGGTGGCGAACGGTTGATTGAACGGTTCGCCCACAATCAAATCGCTCAGCAGCACCAAGCCGAGAAACACAACGCCGATGAGATATGCGCCGTAGGTTGCCCAGCGCCGCCAGCGTGAATCATAAAAGGTCGAACGCAAAACCGCGTTGGAAAAATGCAAATACGCTGCCGGCACAAACGCGATGCCGACCCACTTGAAACGGAGCAATTGTTCCGCCGCGTCCGGCGATGTGGCGCGCAGCAAAAACACTTGCCCGATATAAACAATGCCGACAAAGGTCAACAGCGCGCTAAAGCCGCGTTGGATCGGATTGCGCCAGCTCGAAGGAAAGAGCCATAACAACAGGGCGAAGGTGAAAATGACCAGTGCGGCGGCGAGGAGAAAATTACCGAGAGCGAGCAGTTGCAAAAACAGGTCGTACATGCTTCAAGTATACTAAGGGAACCAGAAAACGGGAAAAAGGGAGTTCCCCGGCGGGTCTCTTGCTACTTGTATCCCAGGACGAGGGTAAAGAAAAAATACGCGAACGCGAGCGGAATGAACATACTGTCCAAACGGTCAAACACGCCGCCGTGTCCCGCAATCAACGTTCCCGAATCTTTCACGCCCAAATTGCGTTTAATCAGCGATTCGGTCAAATCCCCCGCCGTGGTGAGCAAGGCAATGACAACACCCAAAATCAATGCCGCCCAAACCGGCATGCCGTAAATCACACTCAGCAGTGTGACACACAGCGCGCCCATGACGACGCCGCCAATCGCGCCCTCGCGCGTTTTCTTGGGGCTAATGTCCGGAAAGAACGGACGTTTGCCGAAAATGCGTCCCGACAAATAGGCGAAAATATCCGTGAGCCACGTGCCAAGCAGTGGAATAAACAACAACGCCGCGCCGTTTTCCAAATTACGCAGCGCAAAAATGAATGTGCCCAACAGTCCGATATAGACGACGCCGACGACCATCAACGCCCAATTCATCAAGAACCCTTGATGGTCCTTGCGCGTCAATTCCCACAACGGCGGCAGTGATACAGTAATGACGAGCAGCAGCGTCGTGAAATCATAGGGTAGCTGCGGCAGCAGCGATGCGTTGAGTAAAAGCAGCGCAATCAACGCGAGCGCGGGCAGCCACAGCGGTTGGTGTCCGCCCAGCCGCGTCATGTTAAAGTATTCGTACCCGACCGCGACCAAGCCCGCGCCGTACAAGGCGTACAACCACCAGCCGCCAAAATAGATGGCGAGGACGGCAGCTGAAAAGAGGATGATGGCAGAGATGAGACGAGTTTTCACCGGGGCGTTCGCGGGCGCCGTGTCATGTGAAATGACCCACGCGCGTCAGGGCTGCAGCACTTTGCCAAAGCGGCGTTCGCGACTGCTGTAGGCGCGCAGCGCCTCGTACAATGCTTGTTTGTCAAAATCGGGCCAATAGGTGGGCGTGGAATAATATTCGGCGTACGCCGATTGCCAAATCAGATAGTTGGACAGGCGCATTTCGCCCGCCGTGCGAATCACGAGGTCAGGGTCGGGAATATCGGCGGTGTACAAATAGCGTGTAAACAATTCTTCGGTGATTTGGTCCGCAGGAACACCATCCGTCACGATTCGTTTCACAGCATCAATGATTTCGGCGCGCCCGCCGTAATTGAACGCGACGTTCAGTGTCAGACGCGTATTTTCGGCAGTCAACGCGACGGCGTCGGCAATTAATTTCACCAATTTGTCCGAGAGACGGTCCGTGCGTCCGAGATGTCGAATGCGTACGCCATTCTTGTGCAGTTCAGGAGTCTCGCGTTGAATCGTTTGTTCGAGAATGGTCATCAACCCGCGCACTTCGTCCAACGGGCGATTCCAATTTTCCGTAGAGAATGCGTAAAGGGTGAGATACTCGAGTCCAAATTCCACCGCCGCATTCAACAAGGGACGGATATTTTCGACACCCGCGCGATGTCCCATCACGCGCGGCAGCCCGCGCGCTTGCGCCCAGCGCCCGTTCCCATCCATGATAATGGCGATATGTGTAGGGATTTGTGTCAGTTCATTCATCATGTCGGATTTATGATTCATGATTTTTGATTTATGATTTCATGTCGCGCTCCCGCAATCAGAAATCATAATTCTACAACCATACATCCCTACACTTCCATCACTTCTTCTTCTTTTTTCTTGCCCAACGCGTCCGCTTCCGTGACGTACTTTTTTGTCAAGTCATCGAGCATTTCTTTACCGCGCTTGTGCTGGTCTTCGGTAATCATTTTTTCCTTTTCCAGCTCTTCGAGATCTTTGATGCCCTGATGCCGGATATTGCGGATGGCAATGTGCCCTTCCTCGACGCGCTTTTTGACCAGCTTGACCATGTCGCGGCGGCGTTCTTCATTGAGCGGCGGCAAGCTCAACCGAATCACTTTGCCATCATTGTTCGGGGTTAAGCCCAATTCGGACGCGAGAATGGCTTTTTCGATGGCTTTGATTTGCGTAGTGTCGAACGGCTTGATGAGGATTTGGCGCGCTTCGGGAACGCTCACGCTCGCCAATTGCTGCAGCGGTGTGGGGGTGCCATAGTAATCCACTTTGAGCGGTTCGACCAATTGCGGTGACGCGCGCCCGGTGCGCATACCTTGAAAATCACGTTTCATGGCTTCGAGCGCCTTTTTCATTTTCTCTTCGGCTTCTTTTTTTACGTCGTCTATCATAAGTCAGGTTGCAGGTTGCAGGTCACAAGTTGCAACGTACGACCTGCAACTTGTGACTTGTGTCCTGTGACTATTTTCCAATCACCGTTCCGACGGCTTCGCCCAATACGACGCGCTCGATGGAACGCGGGGTGCTGAGGTCGAAAACCACAATCGGGAGTCCGTGTTCCTTGCAGATGGTAATGGCGGTATCGTCAATCACGCGCACCTGTTCGCTCAACAAGGCATCATTGTAGGTGAGATGGGCAAAGCGCCGCGCGTCCGCAAAGCGATGCGGGTCTTTGTCATACACGCCATCCACTTTGGTCGCTTTCATAAAGACCTGCGCGTTGATTTCCTGCGCGCGCAAGGCGCCGGCAGTATCGGTGGTAAAAAACGGATTGCCGGTGCCTGCGCCGAAAATGACAATGAACCCTTTTTCGAGATGGTGAATCGCGCGGCGGCGAATGTACGGTTCCGCGATTTGGTGCATTTCAATCGCGGTCATGACGCGCGTTTCCATACCGCGTTTTTCCAATGCATCCTGCAATGCCAACGCGTTAATGACGGTGGCTAACATGCCCATATAGTCTGCCGTCGCGCGGTCAATTTGTTTCGCGTACGGGTCATTGCCGCGCCAAAAATTACCGCCGCCAATGACGATGGCGATTTCAACGCCGTGCCGCTTAACCGCTTGAATTTCGTCGCCAACATACGCGACCATTTCGGGGTCAATGCCGTTTTCGCCGCGTCCCGAAAGGGATTCGCCGCCCAATTTCAAGAGGATGCGATTGTATTTTGGCTCGCGTGCCATCTGTCCTCCGTCTGCATTATACATCAAGCATTCCCTATCTGGGGATTGCCCATTTTCAAAACCTTTGCGGTTTTCGAAAACCGCAAAGGTTTGAAATAAATCTCTTTCTGGAGAGGTGGGGAATCACCAATTTATATTTCGCGCAGTCGTGTACGTAAAAAAAGGGAACTGAGCGGAGAGTCATTCCGTCATTTCCCTTTTCTGAATGCATCGAATTTTTTTACTCTTCGCCAAGACTGTAGCGCACAAAACGCCGCACTTGAATTTTCTCGCCGGTCTGGGCGCTGGCGGCTTTGACCACATCATCAATGGTCTGTTTGTCGTCTTTGATATAGGGTTGGCGCAAGAGACATGTTTCCGCAAAATACTTGTCGAGTTTGCCCGTCACGATTTTTTCGATCATGGTTTCGGGCTTGCCTTCCGCGCGGGCTGCTTCTTCAAACGTTTTCTTCATGACGGCGAGTTCGTCTGCCGGAATGCTTTCGGGGCTGACATATTTTGGATTCATTGCCGCGATTTGCAGCGCCACGGCGTGCGCCGCTTCTTTGAATTGCGGCGTGCGCGCGACAAAATCGGTCTCGCAATTGATTTCGACCATCACGCCGACTTTGCCGTTGTGTACATACGTTTCGATGGCGCCGTCGTTGGCGGTGCGCTCACCGGCTTTTTTGTCCGCTTTGGCGATGCCTTTGGCTTTCAAGATACGAAGCGCTTTGTCATAATCCCCGCCCACCTCTTCGAGCGTTTTTTTGGCATCCAGAATGCCCGCGCCGGTCTCTTGGCGTAATTGTTTAATCAGTTCCGCTTGCGTTGCCATTATTCACCTATTGCTTCTGCTGCGGCGGTTTCGTTTGCGCTCGCGCTTTCCATCAACAAATCGGAATCGCCCGGCTCAAACGAGAGCGCCTGTTCGAGTTCACTTTGCATGTCGGCATGAACGCCGTCTTCAAGTTGTTCCGCCGCGACGACACCGCGAATGTTTTTGCCTTCAATGACGGCGTCCGCGATTTTTGCCGTAATGAGTTTGATGGCGCGAATGGCATCATCGTTCGCGGGAATCGGATATTGAATCGGGAACGGATCGGAATTGGTATCGCACAATGCCACAATCGGAATCCCGAGGGTGGTTGCTTCGTGAATGGCGATTTGTTCGTGCAGGGTGTCCACGATAAACAACATGCGCGGCAGGCGTTTCATTTCGCGGAGCCCGCCGAGGCGCGTTTCGAGTTTGCCGAGTTCGCGTGTGAGCAAGAGCGCTTCTTTTTTCGGCAGCTTGTCGAGTTCGCCCATCGCCTGTCGTTCTTCGAGCCGAATCATGTAATCGGCGCGCCCGCGGATGGTGCGAAAATTCGTGAGCGTGCCGCCGAGCCAGCGGTCGCTGACATAGGGCATGCCGCAGCGCGTGGCTTCTTGCTGCACGGTTTCTTGCGCTTGTTTTTTCGTGCCGACAAAGAGAATCATGCCGCCTTCCGCGACCATATCGCGGACGGCTTTGTACGACTCTTCGAGGCGGCTCATGGTTTGCTGCAAATCAATAATGTGAATGCCGTTGCGCTGCGTAAAAATGAATTGCTTCATTCGCGGATTCCAGCGGCGCGTGCGGTGACCGAAATGAACCCCTGCTTCGAGCAAGGATTTCATGGGAAGAATACTAGCCATGCGGCTCCTTTTTGTGTTCGCTGCGATGTAGAATTCCGAAATCTTTAAAATCTCGGAATTCTCGAATCGCCGACGACACCGGTTATCGCCGCGCGCATTGCATTTTTTGGGCGCAACACACACGCGGCGGGAGAGGTGTCTGATTAGTTTTGTCCTGCGCACAAAGGCGCAGCGACTTGATATTGTATGCGGATTGGGAATTTGGACAAGTTTCGTGTTATCGCAAAATACTCAGCGCGCGTCCTGCCAGCACGACAATAATGACGAGCGAGAAGGCGGCTTGCAACAACATTAAAAATTTCGCGCGGCGCGTGAGGGGCAGGGTGTCCGTCGGTCCGAACGCAGTGCTGGTGGTGAACGCAAGGAACAAATAGTCCATAAGGGCGGGCTGCCAACCCGCAAATTTCGGCGTGGGATTCGAGTCAACAGAAAATAAAAAATCGTTCGGACGCGTGGTCTGCGGTTCGCGCTGCAGTGGCGCGGCGTCGAGCAGCCAATACCACAAGCAAAAGACCAAAATGTTAATGACGCCCACAATCAACGTGTCGCGCACCAAGCCCAACGCGCCGCGCGACGTATCTGCCGCCAAGCCGAGCACCAAAAACATGACGGATGCCAACAATTCAAATGTCAGCAAAATGAGACTCGCCAACAATGCAATCCGCAGCGCGCGGCGATTATCCAACAACCAAAAAACCACCGCGGGCACCAGTATCAATATCTTGACGACAGTCCAAATGCGATTGGTCAGCGCGAGCGCCAATAAGCCGCGCAAATTTTCGGGCAGCAGCTGTCCCACGCGCACGGATTCGGACAGGTTGTCCTGCAAAATAATAATGACAGCAATGATGGCAATGAATCCGAAAGTCGGGTTCAAGCGCGCCCACACTCCGCTTGGCGTTTTCATGGCGCGATTATAACATTGACGCCGCGAAACAAATCAACATATAATCCACGCTGTCATGTCTATACCTTCCGCCGCCGCTGCATCTGCGGCATCGGACATTCCCGGGTTAATCCTCCAGCCGCGCGCGTTGAATACGCGCTGGCATTTGCTTGCGCTGCGGTTCTTGAGCCGTCTCGCGTTGGGTGTATTCCGTTGGTATTTTCCCTTGCACATTTTCGGCATGGAAAATATCCCGACGGTCGGACCGCTGCTCGTCATTTCCAATCACTTGAGCGTGATGGATATTCCGACGGTCGGTGCAATTCTGGTGCGGCGCGGGTGGCATCCCGGCGTCAACATGTTTGCCATTGCCAAGCAAGAACTCTTTCACAATCCCCTGATTGGCTGGGCAGCGGCGCAAATGGGTATGTTTCCGATTTACCGCAATCAAGTGGATTTGAATGCGATGCGCACCATGCTGACGATTTTGCGGCGCGGCTATTTGTTGGGCATTGCGCCCGAAGGCACGCGCAGCCCGACGGGGCATTTGCAATTGTTCCAACCCGGCGTTGCCAAAATCGTGATTCAAAAACGTGTGCCGATGCTGCCGATTGGGATTGCAGGAGTGGACAAGGTGATGCCGATTGGTTCGATTTTTCCGCGGCGCGTGCCGGT
This sequence comes from uncultured Anaerolineales bacterium, assembly GCA_964644955.1. Classification (GTDB taxonomy): domain Bacteria; phylum Chloroflexota; class Anaerolineae; order UBA4142; family SHND01; genus SHND01. The sequence goes on from CAZXYP010000009.1 coordinate 15,095, forward strand.
GACACTGCGTGTGGGGCAGGTGTTTGAATTGTCCGAGTACTACGGACAAGAGCTGCCGCCCGAAGGATTGGAACGCGCGGCGTGGGACATGCGCGCGCGCGTGGCGGAACTCGTACCCGAGTGGATGCGCGAACTGCCACCCGATGACGCGCAAGTGCGTTTTGGGAGTGTGTTGTCACGCGGGTAATAACAAGAGATGCCGGAGCATCTCTTGTTTGTTTTACATCCCGCGTTCGCTTGCCGCCAGAATTGCCTGATCGGCGCTCCAGAAAAAATTCTCCTCGCCCAGCTCTTGGGTCAAGCGGGAACGGTCCAGAATTTTTTTCACCGTCGGCTGCACCGCGCACAACATGAGCGTGCCGTTGTGCTTTTTCTGCCGTTCCCAAAGTTCTTCAATAAATTCCAGCCCGCTCACATCAATCAAGGGAACCCCGCGCATCGAAAGAATCACTACATTTTTCGGTTCGCGTTCCAAATCTTCGGCGGCTTTGCGTAACGTGGCCGCCGCGCCAAAAAACATCGGTCCCGTCAAATACGCGATGCGAATGTGGTCGTGTGTGCCGCCGAGTTTGATGCCGCGCGATTCCAAAATGTTCACGTCCACATCGCTGAGCGAAACGTCAATCGAACTGATTTGGTTGAGAAAAATAACGGCGCTGAGCGCGACGCCAATGATAACGGCTTGCGTCAAATCCAGCGCCGCCGTCGCCAGCATCGTGACCAGAAATGCGGCAATGGCGCTTTTGAAACGATGGCGAAACATCCATCGAATTTCGCCCCATTCATTCATGCGAACCGCCGTGACCATCAAAACGCCTGCCAACGCTGCCATCGGGATTTGCCCAATGATGCCCGCAAACAAAAACGCGGTGGCGAGCAAAAACGTCGCGTGAAAAATACTTGTCAGGCGCGTTTGTCCGCCGCTCGTGACGCCGACGCTGGAACGCGCAATCGCTGCCGTTGCCGGCACCCCGCCAAAAAAAGGAATGACGATATTGCCCAAACCCTGCGCAATCAATTCCTGGTCGTCGTCCATTTTTCTGCCGGTCATGTTGCCCGCAACCGCGCCGCACAATAACGATTCAATCGCGCCCAACGCGGCAATGCTCATGGCAGGAATGAACAAGTCCGGCAAATGTTCCCACGTGCGCGCGTTCATTAACGTTTCGAGTGTGAGACGATTTTCCAATACCAGCGTGCGCGGAATCGCGCCAATCACCGGCACTTGAAATTGCAGCGCGAATGCGATGCCCATCGCCAACGCGATGCCAATGAGCGAACCCGGCACGCGTTTCGTAATCGCCTTTGGCAAAAGAACCATGGTGGCAATAACGATGCCGCCAATCAACATGGTTTGCCAATTCGGACCGGGCGTGGGATTGCTAAACAACCAGGTGATGGTGTTAAAGATTTTTGCCAGCGCGTTTTCGGCGGGCGGAGTCGGAACGCCGAGCAAATTGTCCAATTGTCCGACGAAAATAATAATGGCGATGCCGCTCGTGAAACCGGTGACGACAGGACGCGGAATAAACGAGACCACGCGCCCCAAACGGAAAATACCGACGAGCATAATGAGAATGCCCGCAATCACACCCGCGACCCACATCCCGTCCAACCCGTACTTGCTCGCCAGCACAATCAACACTGCGCTCATGGCGCCGGTCGGACCGGAAATTTGATACGGCGCGCCGGATAACCCGCCAATCAAAAAACCTGCCAGAATGGCGGTCACCAAACCCGCCGCCGCATCCGCGCCGGATGCAATGCCGAATGCCAGTGCGAGCGGCAAGGCAACCGCGCCGACGGTGATGCCGGCGAGCAAATCTTTTTGCAGAGAGGAAACGGTATAGCCCTGAAATTCTTGTCGGAGGAGCGAAATCAATGGAACGTTCAATGCTTCACCTTGAATACTGAATACTGCGAACCCGAAATTCAGCGCGCGCGCGTTTTGACTCTGCGCGCGTTTTTTCGTTTTTTGGGCAACGCCGGCTCTTGGCTCAACTCGGTTAACATGGCTTGCGTGTCAATCAGATGAGTGTTGAAAATCCGCCGCGCCACTTCCAACAATTCATAGATTTGCGGATCGCGCACCTCGTACAGCACGGTCGTGCCGACTTTGCGCGTCGCCACGATATTTTTGCTCCGCAGCACGGCAAGTTGTTGGGAAACGGCTGCCGGCTCCAATTCCAAAAACGCTTGGAGCTGCGTAACACTTTTTTCGCCGCTGCGCAGGGCATCCAGAATCTTGAGCCGCGCGGGATGCCCGAGCGCCCGAAAAAATTCGGCTTTGAATTGTCGTATCGGATCGCGCATGCTGATTTTCTCCGGGCAAGCCAATCGGCTGCAAATATACAAACATTTGAATATATATGAAATATGATATTCAAAAGCAGCGGACGGTCAAATCTACGCGCCCACAAAAAAGCGCACCCTTCGGGGTGCACTCCTATGCTTGCGAGAGGCAACGTTCGTCCCAGAACGCCTTGCGGGTTTCGGTGTGAACTGATTCAATTCCCTGACGCGGGCGTCTCGCGTTCTGCTATGCGCGCGCAATATTTTTCCAATGCCGCCGCCAGCGCGTCGTCCAAATTTACGTCTGTTTCATTTGCCAAACACACCAGCGCAAAAAATACGTCCCCCATTTCATCGCACCACGCGTCAGTGCGTGAAAACTCTTGCGCGCCATACTGCGTCGCCTTGAGCATTTCTTTCGCCACTTCGCCCGTCTCGGACACCAAATCCAAGAGGCGCGCCGCCGCGTCGTGTTCCAATTGATGTGTTTTGGTAAATGCCGCAACGCGCGTTTGAAATTCGGGCAGCATTATTTTTGGTCTCCATCCAGCGCGTGCGCCTGCAATTCCTGCAGCGTGACGACCTCGAGCGCGCGGCGGTGTGTCGCGCGCAGCACAATCGGCGGCGCGACTCCTGCCGCCAACGCTTCGCGCCAACGATAGACGCCGAGACACCATTTGTCGCCGGGTTTCAGCCCGGGGAAATCATATTCGGGCGCGGGCGTCGTCAAGTCATTCCCGCGCGCGCGCGTAAAGTCCAAAAATTCTTGCGTCATTTGCGCGCAGACGACATGCAGTCCCAAATCCTCATCGCCCGTATCGCAACCGCCGTTGCGATAAAAACCGGTGAGCGGATGAAAACAGCACGCTTCCAAAAAACCGCCCAATACATTTTTGGGTTCGAGATGTCCGTTCGAGCCGGGAGTCATAACCTGTCTCGCTTCCAAGGGATTTTTTCGCGCGCGGTTTAGAGACTTGGTTTGCGCGTATGCCATTCGGTCGTTTGTTCGTACGCGTACGCCACGCGCAGCATTTTTTCTTCCTCGAACGCGCGCGCCATGATTTGCAAACCGACGGGCAATCCGTCGCTGAAGCCGCCGGGCACGCAGACGGCGGGAATTCCCGCGAGCGGCTGCGCCAACGTAAAAATATCGGCGAGATACATTTGCAGCGGGTCGGCGGTTTTTTCGCCGATGCGAAACGCGGGCGTCGGCGCCGCCGCGCTCACCAATACATCCACTTGGTCAAAGGCGTTATCAAAGTCTTGCTTGATGAGCGTGCGGACTTTTTGTGCTTTCAAATAGTACGCGTCGTAATAGCCCGCGCTCAACGCGTATGTGCCGAGCATGATGCGGCGTTTCACTTCATCGCCAAAGCCGCGCCCGCGTGTGGCGCGCATCACATCCCACACATCGCCCGACACATCCGCGCGCAATCCGTATTTCACGCTGTCATAGCGCGCGAGATTTGCCGACGCTTCGGCGGGCGCGAGCAAATAGTATGTCGGCAGCGCGTATTGTGTATGCGGCAAATGCACCTCGTGAATTTCTGCGCCTAACGTTTCGAGATGCGCGATTGCGGCGCGAATCGCGGCTTCCACTTGCGGCGCCATGCCTTCGACAAAATATTCGCGCGGCACGCCCACGCGCACACCGTCCAATCTCCAGTCTCCGGTCTCTAATCTCTCCAAATAATTCGGCACAGCCGCTTCCACTGTCGTCGAATCGCGCGCGTCGCGTCCCGCGATGATTTGCAGTATCAACGCCGCGTCGCGGACGTCTTTGGTCATGGGACCCACCTGGTCAAGCGACGACGCGAACGCAATCACGCCCCAACGCGAGACGCGCCCGTAACTCGGACGCAAACCGACCGAGTTGGTCAAACTGGCAGGTTGGCGCACACTGACGCCCGTGTCGGTGCCCAACGCGAAAATCGCTTCATCTGCCGCTAACGCCGCCGCGCTGCCGCCGCTCGAACCGCCGGGCACGCGCTCCAAATCCCACGGATTGCGCGTGACGCCATATCCGGAGTTTTCGGTGGATGACCCCATTGCAAATTCATCGGGATTCGTTTTCCCGATGAGGTGCGCGCCTGCCGCGCACAATTTTTCAATCACCGTCGCGTCATACACCGGCACAAAATGTTCGAGAATGCGCGAACCGGCGGTCGTGGTGACGCCCTGAGTTGAAATCACATCTTTGATGGACATGGGCACGCCGAGGAGGGGCGACGCCGTGTGGTCGCCCGTTTTGCGCGCAGCGCGCAATTTTTCGTCCGCGCGTTTTGCCTCTTCCAACGCGCGGTCGGCGGTCAGTGTGAGATACGCGTGAATCTTTTCATCCAGCGCATTGATGCGTTCCAAAACGGCGCGCGTCAATTCGACAGACGAAATTTCGCCTTGTCGCAACAGCTCTGCCGCGCGCAACGCGGTCAATTGTTCAAAGCGGGTTTCAATCTTCATGAGTGTTTGGATGCGGGGGATAATTCAATTGAGCATACATGTTGACGAGCTTGTCGAGATTGCCTTGCAGGGAATATTGCTCAACCGCGCGCGCGCGACTGCGCCGCCGCAGTTCTTTACGAAATTCCGGAAATTCGATGAGCTGGCGCAGCGCGAGCGGCAGCTGCGCTTCCAGATTTTCGACATCAATGACAATGCCCGCGCCGCGCAGCGCCTCGCCGTCCGCGCCGACATCCGTCGCAATCACTGCTGCGCCGCTCGCCATGGCTTCGAGCATGGCGAGAGACAGCGCCTCGATGGACGAGGGCAAGACATTAATATCGGACGAACGAAGGATGCGTTGAATTTCGTTCGGGTCACCGATATGCCCGCGAAAAAGAATGCGCGGGTCGTCGCTGTATTTTCGCCGCAAGCGCCCGTAATCCAAGCCGTCTCCCGCCACAACCAACACATGGTCGTTTGGCAAATCCAGAGAGGTGAACGCTTCGCACAACGCGCCGACATTTTTTTCGGGGTCCACGCGCCCGACATACGAGACCAACAAACGCGCGCCGATTTCTTGCTTATAGTCTTCGGTTCCGGGACGATACGTGTCAACATCAATGCCGTTGGGAATGACGTGGATTTGCGCGTTTTCGACGCCATAGCGATGCAGCATTCGTTTTTGATTTTCCGAAAACACGATGGCGGCGTCATATTTGTCAACGGTATTGACATACATGCGATACACCACGCGCATTGCCGTGCCCCAAAACGACCGCGGCTGCCCGTAGGGCATGTGCACTGTCGCCACTGCCGGGATATTGTAGGCATGACACAATTCCGGAATGGTCGAGTCGAGATTCGAAAAGGAAAGCGAAACGTGCGCTACGGCGGGACGTTCCATCTGCAAGACGTTCTTGATAATGCGTTCCGCTTGCAGTGAAGCCACCGTCGCGCGGTTCATAATGTCCAAGGCGCCGATGCGAATCGCGCGCACATTGGGAGGGGTCACGAGGTGCCGTTCGCGCGTGGCGTGATAAAAAAAGATGACATCCACTTCGCGTTGACTCAAGCCATTGAGCATCATGCGCGAATAGGTCACAATGCCGTTTCGACGCGCACTGGCGACATGTCCAAACCACGCGATCTTCATTTCATTCATCCAAAATCGCGCGCACGCGCAAAAATTCGCGGTGGGGGTCGGTATCGGGCGCGTTCTGTAGAACCGTTTCACGCGCAAGCGAGGGCGTGACAATATCCGCGCGCATAATGTTTTGATTGGGAATCACAGCGGCGGTTGGCGCAATTGTATCGGTGTCGAGTTGGTTGAGCATCTCGGCGTATGCCAAAATTTCCGAGAGCTGCCGCGCCATGCGTTCCAATTCGTCGGCGCGCAATTCGAGTTTTGCCAATTCCGCAATGTGTGCCACTTGTTCGCGGGTCAATGCCATGAGACAACCATCCGGGGATACAGGGTTTCGTGTGTTTGCGATTATAGCATATTCGAGTTGGCGCTATTCAAACGCGGCGCGCTGTGCTATACTTTTCGGCGCGAATTTGTCATCCACAAAATTCTGATTCCTTCACGACGCATTTCCTATGACCGTTTCCACGCATCAACCCGGGGCGACATGTCCTTCGTGCGGTCGTTTTGTAGGTCCCATTGAAAAATGTCCGTACTGCGGCGCTGCAATCAAGAAACGTATTCCCATTGGTTATTTGCGCATTGCATGTCTGATTCTTGCGGTGCTTGGCGTGGCGATCTTGGTGTATGCGGCGAGCGGGACTGCGACGCCCCTTACCAAAATTGGCGACATTGGCGCGACCATGAACTATGCCTATGTGCGCCTCAATGGCACGGTGACGCGCGGTCCCCTCTACGACCCCGACGCGCAATCCATTCGATTTTATGTTGCCGACGACACGGGCGAAATTCAGGCGGGCGCATTTCGCGATGTGACGCAGGAATTGCTCGCGGCGGGAAAAATTCCGACGGTCGGCGACAAGATTACGATGGAAGGCACCCTGCGCGTGCGTGACGATTTTACCTCGTTCAATCTTGCCACTGCCGACAAGGTGCAGCTCATTCCCCCGACCGCGAACGAAATTAAAGTCAACGAAATCGGTTACGACGATGAATACCAAGCTGTTGTGGTGCGCGGCGATGTGCGTGATATTCGCCAGCCGTATCAAGGGCTCATGCTCGTGACGCTCGGCGATGCGTCGGGCGAAGTGGATGTGGCGTTCAGCAGCGATGTTGAAAAATTGTACGGCGCGCTGCCGTCGTTTGCATTGGGCGACAGTGTACAAGTGCAAGGAGTCGTCACCTATTTTCGCGATACGCCGCAAATCTTGCTGCGCCACCCGCGCGATTTTCAAAAACTAGATGCGGACAATACTGCCGCGACGACGATACCCATCGGCGCGATTGACGCGGCGCGCGTGAATCAACGCGTGCAGGTCGAGGGACACGTGACGCGCGTGACCAAATTCTCGCAAGGCGTGCGCGTGACGCTCGCGGACGATTCCGGCGCGATTACGCTCGTGTTGTGGCAAGATTTGGTTGATCAAATTCCAAACGCCGCGGAATTGCAAAACGGCGCGCAGCTGCATGTCTTGGGCAAAGTGTCGCAGTATCGCGGTGAATTTGAAATTGTGCCGCAGCGCGCAAGTGATGTGAAAATCACCGCGGCAGTGACGCAAGTCAACGCGACCGCGTTGCCAAGCGCGACACTGCCCGACGCGCCCACCGCGACCCCGCGCCCGACGCGCGAAGCGACCGCCGCGCCCGCACAACGCACCATCGCATCCTTGAGCAGCGCGGACAAAGACGCGTTGGTGGTATTGACCGGCGCCATCACGCGCGCCAATCCATTTTCCAAAGGGATGCGTTATACGCTCGACGACACGACGGGCAAAATCACGTTGTTGATTTGGTCCGATGTGCTGGAACAAATGGCGATTCGTGACGAACTGAAGGTCGGCGCGCAAGTGCGCGTGACGGGCAAGATGGATGTGTTTAATGATACGCTCGAAATCATTCCCGCGAACGCGGGCGATGTGGAATTGCTGGCGGCGGCGCAAGTACCGCAAATCGAAACGCGCGCGATTGGAACGATTGCGGCGAGTGACGTGGACCAAATCGTTCAGGTGAGAGGGACAATCACCGACCTTGCCGATTTTTCCAAAGGCAAATATGTGACGCTGCAAGATGACAGCGGCAAAATCCAAATCACGGTGTTTAGCGATGTGCTTGCCCCGGTCCAAGATAAACTCGCGCTCGGCGCCACGGCATCTGCGCGCGGCAAAGTGAATTTGTTTCGCGGCAAATTGGAAATTGTCGCGGACGAATTGGTGGTCGAGTGAACACGGAAATTCTGACGCTGGCGCTGTATGCGATTGCGGGCACGTTACTCGCTTCCGTATTGGCGTTGATTCCCGCGCTGCATGTGTACAACATCGCAGGCATTTTTATTTTGCTCGCCGTGAGCGCGCAGCAGTTCATGGGCGGCAATGAATTGGCAATGCTGCTGCTCGGCATGATTGTGGGCTATGCCATGCTCAACACCGTGTCGGCGATTTTTCTCGGCGCGCCCGATGACTCGACCATTTTCATTGTCTTGCCCGGACAAAAATATCTGCTCATGTCGCGCGGGTACGAGGCGGCAGTTTTGACCGGCATCGGCGGACTCGGCGGCATTGCGATTTTAATTCTGTTGTCGCCGATTGCGGAAACCATTTTTGGGACGCTGCGCGCGATTGTCCTGCCGCATTTGCATTGGATTCTGGCGGTCATTATCACGTACATGCTGATGGCGGAATGGCCCAAAGGCGGTGACCGCGGCGCGACGGGATTGGCGCGTCTGTGGGATGCGTGGAAAGGTTTGGGCGCGGGGATATTAACGTTTGTGCTTTCGGGGATTCTGGGCATCGTGTTGATGTATTCGTCGCCCGTGCCGACCGACCGCGCCTTTCAAAATTTATTGCCCGCGTTTGTCGGATTGTTTGCGGTGCCGTGGGTGATGGACAATATCTTGTCCGGCACAAAAGTTCCCAACCAACACCTTGCAAAAACGTTTGACGCGCCGCCGTCCATGATTGCGCGCGGGGTGTTTTCGGGCGCGCTGGGCGGATTGTTTGCCGCATTCTTTCCGATTGTGACAGGCGGCATCGGCGGCTATTTGGCGGGACACGCGACCGCGCAGCGCGATGACCGCGTCTTTATCATTTCGCAAGGCACGTCGAAATTTTTATATTACGTCGGCGCGTTTTGGCTTTTCTTTTTGCCCGCCGCGCGAATTGTCAAGGGCGGCATGTCGGGTATGCTGGCGACGATTTATACGCCGGCAGGACAGGACTTGTATTACGTCAGTGTCGGCTTGATTGCCGTGTGCGGCGTGCTTGCATTTTTTCTGCTGCTCGTGTATTCGCGCGCGGCGGTGTGGCTCGTGCATAAAGTCAATTATCGCTACATTTCGGTGGCGACAATGTTTTTGCTCGTCGGACTCGTTTATTTTTTTACCGGCATTGGCGGAATTGCGGTTATGCTGGTCGCGATTCCGATTGGCTGGCTGCCCGTTTTATGGGGTTCGCGGCGCATGAATTGTCTCGGCGTCTTGCTCGTGCCGATTACGCTGAATCTCGCGGGACTCGGTCCGACCGTGGCGCAGTGGCTGGGATTGATTTGAGACTGGGGACTAGAGATGAACAGTCCAATCTCTAGTCCCCAATCTCCAGTCTCCAATCTCTTTATTCCATGAAAGGCATTTCACATTTCATCACCGGCGTTGCCGTCGGCACATTTTTTCCGGACGCGGTGCGCGCGGCGGCGGACGGGTCGTTCATTCTCGTTTTGGGCGGCATTGGCGGTTTGCTGCCTGATACGATTGATTTTAAATTCGCGCGCTTTCTCGAAGAGCCGGATATTTTGATAGACCCGCATCCCGAACAATTCGAGGCGCAAAAGATTGCGGACGAAATTGCGGCAGGGATTGACCACGTGGGCGCGACGCACCAGAAACAGATTTTGAAATGCAATACGATGCGGCTCGGGCCCGATTGGTGGCAGCAGTATTCGTTAAAATTTGATACGAAAAAAAGCGAGGTCGTTGTCAAACTCGGTCCGATAGTGAATACATCACAAATGCCGCTGCCCGAAAGCGAACGCGAATGGCCCGAAGGGCGCGCGCCAATTCACGCGCCGCTGCTGCCGACGTATGGCGAATTCATGACGGTGGATATTTTCAGCGGTCCGTCGTTTGCGATGGAGTGGCGTAACGAACGCGTGGAAATTGATTTTATTCCGTGGCATCGCCAGTATTCGCATTCCATTTTCATGGCGCTGTTGTTTGGAACGATTTGCGGCGCGCTGCTTTTCGTGATGGGCAGTCCGCTTTTTGTGACGGCAGGTCTCATTGGCGGTTTGGCGGTGATGGCGCATGTGTTGGAAGACCAACTCGGTTATTTGGGCAGTAACCTTTTGTGGCCCCTGACCAAAGTGCGTTCAACCGGAATGAAACTCATTCACGCCGGCGATGCCATCCCGAATTTTTTTACTGTCGGGACGTGCTGCATGTTGATTATTTTTAATCTGGACCGTTTTTCGCCGCAGCCCTTGATTGACCCGTTGGTGTATTGGGGCGTGTTGTGGCTCCCGTTTCCGATTTTCCTCGCGTATTTTTTGGTGCGAAAATTCCGCGCCGACATGCTGAAACATATTCCGCTTTTGGCGCAGCAAGAGGGCGATTTGGTCGCCGAAACACAAGAGGTGGTGGACGCGTGAGGAAAGGAGGAAAGCAGAAGGCAAAAGTATGATTTTTTTGTTCTTTTGCCTTCATCCTTCATCCTTCATCCTTTCTTTCAATGGCTGATTTGCACGAAAACCTTATCCTCACCGATACACCGCCGCTGCCCGCCGTTCCGCACACACAGCGCCAAGAACGACGCTGGATTGTCGTTCTCCTCTTGCTCGGGCTGGGTTCGACCATTCTCCTCACTTCATTGGCAGGGAATGCGGAAACGTTCGCGCTGCTGCTCAACACCAACCCCTTTTATGTCGCGTGCATCGCGCTCACGCAATTCGTTCGCTACGTGGCAATGACGGTTTCGCTGCGCGCGGTGACGGGGATTGTCAAAATGCGCGTGCCGTTCGTTCCATTGTTTGAGGTGGTGGTCGCGGCGCAGGCAGCAAATCGCACGTTTGTCGGCGGCGCCGCGGGCTTGGTGCTGCGCCTCGCGTTTTTTCTGCGGCGCGGTATGCACAGCGGCACGTTCGTCGCGGTGGAAACGATTGAAGATGTGGCGAGTCTCGGCGCGGTCGCGCTGCTGTTCCTCTCGGGCGCCGCAATTGTGTTATCAAGTGAGGCGGGAAATGCTTTGGATGCGCGCGTGTTTGGCGCGGTCATCGCGGGCGCGGTCGGGTTGACAGTTTTGGTTGTGGCGTTGCTGCGCAACCGCGCGCTGGTGGAACAAATTGCAGACGCGTTGGCGCAAGGCATCAATCGGCTTGTCGAAAAATTCGCGCGGCGCAATCTGTATGACGCGCGGCGGGTGCGCGGCGGCGTGGACGATTTTTATCGCGCGCTCGCGTTGGCGCGTACAGCGCCGGGACGCGTAGTGATTTCATTTGGCTGCGCGCTCGTTCGTTTGGGCAGTGATGCGGTCGCGTTGTATTTTGCGTATCGCGCGCTCGGGTACGAAATCGCGCCGGGGAGCGTGCTTTTGATATTTATGGTCTCGACTTCGGTGGCGACGCTCGCGGCGGTGCCGGGACAAATCGGCGTGATGGAAACAACGTTGGCGCTCGTGTCCACCGCGCTCGGCGTGCCGCTGCCCGTGGCGGTGGGCGCGAGTCTGTTGTTTCGTGTGATTTCGTTCTGGCTGCCGATTCCGTTCGGTTACGCGTTCGCGTGGGATTTGCAGCGGCGTGAGTTGATTTGACCATGCCGCGTTTTGTCGCCGATGTCATGTTGGGACGTCTCGCGCGTTGGGTGCGCGCATTGGGGTATGATACGCTGTACGATGCAGCGTGGGATGACGCTTTTCTCGCGGAGGTGGCGCGGCGCGAACAACGCGTCTTGTTGACGCGCGATGTGGAATTGACCAAACGGCGCGGCGTGGTGTCGGTGTTGATTGCGGATGACAAGGTGATGGCGCAGTTGACGCAGCTGCTGCGCGAATTGAACTTGGACGACGCGGGCGCGTTCACGCGTTGTATCGAATGCAACGCGGAATTGCGGGTAACGGATGCGGCAGAAATCGCGGCGCATGTGCCGCCGTACGTGTTGGCGACGCAGACGCAGTTCAAAGCATGTCCGCAGTGCAGGAAAATTTATTGGCGCGGGACGCATTGGAATCACATGCGCGCCGCGCTGCGCGCGATGGAGCAAAAGCATGAATGAGGCAGAGACACGCTATCGCGGGGTGGTGAAATCGTTCGCCAAAAACAAAGGATATGGTTTTATTTGTTGGCAAGAAGGCGCTCGCGACGTTTTTGTGCATTACTCGCAGATTGCGCGGGCGGGACAACGCAATTTGGAACGCGGCGATGTGGTGGAATTTAGCGTGGTGGAAACGGAACGCGGCTGGCAGGCGGTGCATGTGATTCCGCTCAAGGCGCAGGGCGGGGATAGTTGGTTGGATGTGATATAATCCTGAAAACAGAGTGAAAGGAGAAACGCTTCTGGAACCTATTGACCTGGCGCGCGAAATCGCCGAAATTATTTCCGACAAAAAGGGTGCGGATATTGTGGTGTTGGACACCGGCAAAGTTTCGACGCTGACTGATTATTTTGTCATTGCGACGGTCGAAAGTGAACGCCAAGCCAAAGCCGTCGTGGATGAGATAGATAAAAAAATGAAGGCGCATCGCAAGTTGCCGCTTTCGGTGGATGGGGAAATCAATTCGGGCTGGGTCTTGTTGGATTACGGCAGTGTGATTGTGCATATTTTTGACCCCGGCACGCGCGATTATTATGACTTGGAAGAATTGTGGAGCAACGCGCCGGTCTTGGTGCGAATGCAATAGCGAAAAAAAACTTCGGGGTCTCGATGACCCCGAAATTTTTTTTGTACCTTATTCATTCACCCATTTATCAATCTCGCGCGTGTATTCGACCAATTCTTCGGGCTTGAACCACAAGGCGATTTCACTCGCCGACGTTTCGGGCGCGTCGGACGCGTGTATCAGATTTCGCAAACCCATTGTCGCGTAATCGCCGCGTATGGTCCCCGCTTCGGCTTCCCACGGACGCGTCGCGCCGACCATTTTGCGGACCGCGCCAATGATTTCGTGTCCTTCCAAAACCATCACGGCGACGGGATTGGACGTGATGTAATCCACCAGTCCTTGATAAAAGAACTTGCCTTTGTGCACGGCATAATGGGCTTCCGCCAAATCAATGGGTACGGACATGAATTTTAACGCGACGATCTTATAGCCGCGTTCTTCAAAGCGTGTCAAAATTTTTCCGGTCAAGCCGCGCTGCACGCCGTCGGGCTTGACGATTACAAGAGTGCGTTGCAAGGGAATCCTCCGTGTCAAGATGAAAACGCGTGTCCGAAAGGACACGCGTGGTATTTTAACTCAATTCTTTATTTTCCCATCGCGAGCCGGTATTGTTCCAACGACTCTTTGAAACGTCCTGCCATTGCATACGCCTCGCCCAACAACCGGTGCGCGGCGGGCGGCAGGTTCGGCTGTTTCATCAATTCTTGCAGGTCAACGATGATTTCATCGAGATGATTCGGGCGACGATGCATCGCGCGTTCGTACGAATCCAATGCCCCTTTGATGTCGCCACTGGTTTGTTTGGCACGCGCAACCTCAATCAACGCTTTGGCGTCTAATGGCTTTTCGGCTGGCGCGGCGGGTTCGGGCTCGGCAGGCGCGGGCGATTCGGTTTCAGCAGCAGACACAGCCGCGACGGATTCGGGCGATTCGTTTTGTGTCAACACGGGCGGCGCGTCCGCACGCGCAATTTGCAGCTCTGCCTCTGTCGGCAGGACATTTTCCGATTGCAGGGACTCGGCGTCATGCGGACTTGTGCCCGGCGCAGGCGCGCTTGCCGTTTCGCGTTGTGCGTCTTGCTGCCATGCCGGAGATTGCGCGTCGGTAATTTGTTTCGTCACTGCCTCGACTGCCGTGGTTTCTGATTTGGTTTGCCCCGGTTCGCGCAGCCATTCGGGTAATTCGGCTGTGGCGGGCGCGACGGTAGATTCTATTGGCGCAGAGATTGGGGTTTCGGCAGGTGGCGTCGTGACGGATTGTTGGGCAAGGTCGAGCGCGGCGGCGGTACGCAGCCAGTCCGGCAAATCCGTTTCGGACGCAGCGGAGGGCGTGGCGGGCGCTTGCGCGTGGACCAGCCAATCCGGACGCTCGTCCGGCGCGGTTTGTGTTTCCGGCGTTACGATGGGGGCAATGCGTTCCGCTTGCGTTGGGGCAGGCGCGTCAAAGGATGCAGAAGCTTGCGCGGGCGTCGCGCTGAGCCGCAGCCACGCGGGCAATTTGTCGGATGCGCCGCTAATGACCGGTCGCACTTTGGGCAGGGCAGGATGCGTGCGTCGTGCGGGCGCGGGTTGTTTTAATTTGTCCACCGCGATGCTGGTCGCCAATGCGGCGGCGGCTGCTGCAATCGCGTCGGTCGGAATGGAATCGGCTCTTGAACGCGTACGCGGCGCGGTGGTTTCCGCAGGCGGAGTCGGAACGACGTTCGCTTGTTCAGCGGCTGCGATTTCCGCGAGTGTCGCGTCGGCGGTTTCGGGCGCGGCAGGCGCCTCACCTTGTTCCGTCTCACGCGCGGCGAGCATTGCGCCTGTTGCGGCTGTGCCCATCGCGACGGCGGCAAGTGGAATATCCGGTTTCTCCGGCACGGCGCGTTCGGTTGTTTCATTTTGCGCTTGCAATTCGGCGGCGCGTAAACGTTCCTCAATATCATCCGGAACCACATAGGGTTCGGTTTCGTCGGCAAAGGTTTCCGGTTCCACTTCGTATGCGGGCGCAGTCGGTTCGTCGGACACAACGCCGATGGCTTGGGTATCCGGACGCATGCTCGCAAAATGGTCTTGCAGGGCAGGCAAGCGCGGCGGCGGGAGATTGGCAAAGCGCGCGCCGATGAGGTCGCGCGCGACGCGTTGTTCGGGGTCCAATGCCTGCGCGCGCGAGAGATACTGCTGTCCCTCCGCCACCGCATTGTCGGACCACAGCGCGCCGAGAATCAAATTCGGCTTGAGCGAGTACGGCGCGTCTTGCATGATATTTTGCGCGAGCTGCGCGGCTTCATCGGCGCGTCCGGCGCGAAAGAGCGTTTCCGCCAACGCCACGCGCGCGTCATAGCGTTTGCTTTCGTGACGGAGCAGGCGGCGAAATTCGTTTATCGCCGCGGCATACTGCCCTTGCCGCGCGAAAATGCGCGCCAGCGCGCCCGGCGTCAATTCGAGACGTTCGTTGCTGGCGCCGTAATACAATTCGCGCACGCGCACCAATTCGCGGCGCAGTTCGTCATTCGTCGGTTGAATTTCGTACGCGCGTTCCAGATACCACAATGCTTCGTCGTTGCGGTCCTGATTTTCGTGGATGAGCGCCATCCCTGCGAGCGCGAGCACGTTTTCGGGGTCCGCGCTCAATACGCGCCGAAACAAATCGGTGGCGGCGCCCAGGTCGTTTGCTTCGAGACTGGCTTGCGCAAGCACGACATAGGTTTCGATATGTTTGGGATAGTAACGCAAAATATGTTGACCGAGCGTGAATGCATCCGACAGGCGTCGGGCTTGCACATGCGCGCGCAGTTGTTCAACATATTCGTGCAGGATAACGTCGGCCATAAGTGAAAATTAAGACAGAATAAAGCTCAAGTCAATGGGGCAAAGGGGGGATTTAGCCGAGTTGATGCACCCCTTTCAAATGCTCGATCAAATCGCTAATATCACGTTCTTCGCGCGGCGGCGGACCGACCGGGTCGTTCGCTTGGGCATGACCGAGCAATGCCTGCGCGCTCGCGTAACTCGACCACGCTAACGCGTCAAAATGATAGCCGCCTTCCAGCACAAACACAATGCGTCCTTGCGCGAATTCGCGCGCAATGTTGTGCAGCACCTGCGTCATGTAAAAATAACCTTCGCTGTCGAGCAGAGTTAACGCGCCCAACGGGTCTGCCCAATGCGCATCATAGCCCGCCGAAACCAGCACGAGCTGCGGTTGATAGCGTTTCATCGCGGGATACAAGAGTTCGTCAAACACGCGCGCAAATTGTTCGTTGCCGACGCTGTGCGGCATAGGCACGTTGAGGGTGTAACCGCGTCCGCTTTCGGCGCCGACATCGCGCCAGTGTCCCGAGCCGGGATAAAACGGATAGCGGTGCGTTGAAAAATAAAATACGTCGGATTGCGCGTAAAAAATATCCTGTGTGCCGTTGCCGTGATGCACATCAAAATCCATAATCAGCACGCGTTCCAATTTGTAATGGTCAATGGCGTACTGTGCCGCCACCGCGACGTTATTGAACAAACAAAAGCCCATCGCCAAATCGCGTGTGGCGTGATGTCCGGGCGGGCGGGCGAGAGAAAAGGACGCGTCCACAATTCCCGTCATGATCGCATCTACCGCGTTCATTGCCGCGCCGGCTGCCAGATATGCCGCGTCGCGCGAGTATTCGTTCATGTACGTGTCGCCGTCAATTTGCATACCGCCGCGCCGGTCGCCATATTCAATTGTGTTGATGTGTTTTTGCGAATGGACGCGCAGCAGACGCTCGTCCGTCGCAGGCGACGGCTCAATCGCAACCATGTGATCAATCAAATGTGTGTCTTGCCAGACCTGCATGATGGCTTCAAGTCGCTGCGGCGCTTCGGGATGTCCCGCCGCCGAATGCATGAGAAAAACAGGCGAATAGACGTAACCGAGTTTCATTGGACAAAGACCTGACGGGTTGAGTGACGAATGTTATCTTGTGCGTGCGCGCTAAATGGAACAGACATTCCTTTGTCACGATTGTTTGGAAAACCCGTCAGGTCTGGTCACGCGCCACCACACGCCGACGGGATAGCCAATCATTTTTGCAACATCGCCGCAGACTCGAATCACCGGCACCCACAGGAACGCCCACAATTTTTCAATCGGCGACAAGGGCGCTGCCAAGTTCTGCAAACGGCGATACGGTGTGCCAAACAACGCGACGATGGCGCCGAGCCACATCACAATGGAAAGCAGCGGCGCGAACGGAAATACCGCAAATGAGAATGGGAGTGCAACCAAATACGTGGCGTAACGAATCAAGTGGCGTTTCCACCACAGGTTCGCTTTGCCGTCGCCGCGCGCGTACAAATAATACTGCTTGAAAAATTTTCCGAGCGTCGGACGCGGGCGAAAATACACCAACGCGCGCGGCTCAAAGTGAAAATGAAAACCCGCGCGCTGTAAATCAAAATCAAAAATCAAATCTTCGCAATAGTCTAACCATTCGGGATAACCGTGAATCTTTTCCCATGCCGCCTTGCGAAACGCAATCGAACGCGAAGAGGGCAAAAAGGTTTCGGGACGAATGTCGCGCAGCTGCGGGAGCGTTGTCGCCGCGAGGGCGATTTCAAATGCGCCGTGCGGGTCGGGCAAAAAAAATCCGCTGACCACATCCGGCGCGTCGGCTTGAGTAAACGGCGCAGTGATGTATTCCAGCCAATGCGCGTCGAGCCGCACGCCCGCGTCCATGCTCGCAATCACATCCGCGTCAGCCGCCGCAATCGCGGCGTTACGCCCCTGTGAGATATTCGCGCCGGGACATTCCAGCACGCGCAGCGGAAATCGTTCCGCCGCCGCGCGCAGCAATTCGAGCGTCCTGTCCGTCGAACCACCGTCCGCGACAATGATTTCATCGGGTTGTTTGGTTTGTAAGGCAAGCGTCTCGAACAAACGCGGCAGCGCGTCCGCTTCATTCTTGACGGTCATGATCAAGGCACAGCGCATTGCAATAACGCGATTATAGCACAAGTGAATTGCAAAACTTGCGCGTTTGTGTGGGCGCGGCAAACGGCAACAAAAAACCTGACAGTCGGCGCTGTCAGGTTCGACGGTCTATTTCAGCATCGCCGTGCGTTCGATGTGCGTGTTGGCGCGGTTGATGGCTTCACTTTCTTCGTTTGTCAATGGATACGTGGAGGTGCCGCCGACAATTGGTTTGGCGTAGACGCGCACATCGGTGCGGGAATGCAAGCCCGTAAACACAACCCCATCGCCATGGTCGTCCAACAGCGCGACGGCAAAACTCTGGTCGCCGCCCTTGTCTGCAAACGGATTAAAACGCACGACGCCGACATGGGAGATATTGAACGGGGCTTTGCGCTCAATGTCGGTCGCGCGCGCGTTAAATGCCTTGATGGTTTCATCGGTGCGGTCCATTCGTTCCATATATTCGCGCAGCACCGCCTCCAAATCCGCGCCCGTGCGCCCGGTGAACAACAAGCGCAAGGTTTTGGTCAAGCGCATCAACCGATACTCGAGTGTGGCAATCCAAATGAGCACCACACCCAGTACGAGAAAAAGCAAAAATTCAACCAGTGAAAAGCCGCGTTCGAAATCCATGACATCCTTTGGTGTAAAATGATGGCGAGATTCTAGCCAAGCTTGGGGAAAAAGCAAAATTGAGAGGGCGTGAGCTCGTGTGATGGTGCAATAGTGCATAAGCAACTACCGCACTAGCGCACAATTGCACAATTGCACAATTGCACAATTGCACAATTGCACTATGAAACTACTTATTGCCACCCACAATCGCGGAAAACTGCGCGAATTTGCAGAGATTTTGAATGGCTTGCCATTTGAATTGGTGACGCTCGACGATGTGGGCATTACACATGATGTAGAGGAAACGGGCGCGACGCTTGAAGAAAACGCGCGGCGCAAAGCATTGACGTACGCGCGGCAAAGCGGATTGCTCGCGCTCGCGGATGATTCGGGTTTGGAAGTGGACGCGTTGGACGGGGCGCCGGGCGTCTATTCTAAACGCTACGCGGGCGAAGGAAAAAGTGACGCGGAACGGAACGCGTATGTATTGGAAAGATTGCGCAATGTGCCGCACGCGGAGCGTACGGCGCGCTTTCGCTGTGTGATTGTGATTGCGAATGCGAACGGACAAACGTGGACGAGTGAAGGCACGTGTGAAGGTGAAATTGCCTTTGAGCCGCGCGGAACGAATGGTTTTGGATATGACCCGATTTTCATCGTGCATGAGACAAACAGTCGTATGGCGGAATTGCCCGCGGAGGTAAAAAATCGTGTGAGTCATCGCGGACGCGCGGCGGTCGGCGCGCGCACGATGTTGACACACTTGGCGCGATAAGCAAACGATGCGGCAAAGTTTCGCCGCATCGTTTTTTTCATTCCCCTTGTTTTCGGCGCAGAGCGTCCAATTCGGCGCGCACGCGCGCAAGTTCTTGTTCGGCGCGTATTGCGCGTTCGGCTTCGGCTTGGGCGCGTTCGCTTTCGGTTTCGCGTTCCAGCATGGCTTCGTCAAAGGTCGGCACAATGGTTTTGGTTTGCGGGTCCATTACGCGCAGCAATGTGTTGTCCGGAGTAAGCCACACTTGCATTTCGTCGCTGAAAAGATTTCCTTCCGCATCGGGCGTGAGCGGTTCGTACGACATGCCGCGCAGGCGAAATCCTTGCAGACGCGGTTTCAAATATTCGTCCAATGGGTCGAATAAAAAATATTCGCGCACGCCCAACATTTCGTACAGACCGCGCTTGCTCGCGAGGTCGTCAAAGCGCGTGCCATTGGACGTGACCTCGAAAATGACGGTCGGGACGCGCTCTTGCCAGATTTTGTAGGTGCGCCTGATTTTTTTGTCGAGACCTTTGACCAGAAAAACATCCGGCACCACAAAACGCACCGGATTTCCTTCTTCATAATACATCAGCATATCGGACGAAACATACACGTCGGGAACATTCCGAAAATAATACGTCAGGGCATTCAAAAGATACATCATTGCCAAAATATGGATTTGTGTTTCGCCGATGGGTTTTCCATCCGATTCGGGATATTCGATTTCGTCACGGACCGGCAGCGACTCAAGTTCCGGGACAGCAAGTGTCATTGCAGCATTCCTCTTTGTACGCGCGGTTACGGCGTGGAGCGGTCAATACGCTTGCGCGAAATTTTGTCTTTGGACATTGCCAGACCCACCGTGTTGGTTGTTTCGGTAAACGTCACATCCGCACCTTCGGTATCTGCGCCTGTAAAGTCCGCGCCGTCGAGATGCGTTTTCGACAGGTTGGCGTTTTTCAAGTTTGCGCCCTGCAATTTCGCGCCGACCAACACCGCGCCGCGCAAATTCGCGTTTTCGAGATTCGCTTCGCGCAAGCCGCAGGTTTTCATTTTCGCTTCGGATAAATCCGCGTTCATCAGATTGGCTTTGTTCAAATGCGCGGCGTGCAGATTTGCGCCTTTCAAGTTGGCGTTTTCCAAATCCGCGCCTTCGAGATTTGCCCAACCGAAATCCGCTTTTTCCAAATTTGCCCCGCGCAAAATAATGCCGCGTAA
>CAZXYP010000010.1:0-10940 GCA_964644955.1 uncultured Anaerolineales bacterium
GCGCCGCAAAATCGCGCGCACGCGCGCCACCACTTCGCGCGGATTGAACGGCTTGGTCAAATAATCATCCGCACCCAATTCCAATCCCAGAATTTTATCCGTGTCTTCAATGCGCGCGGTCAACATCAAAATCGGAATCGTTCGCAGATTTTCTTGCGCGCGCAAAGTCTGTGTAATTTCCCAACCGTCTTTGCCCGGCAGTTGAACGTCCAACACCACCAAATCCGGGCGTTCGTGGCGAATCACGCGCAGCGCGTCCTCACCGTCATACGCGGCGAGGACGCTGTAATTCGCTTCTTCCAAGTACGTTTTCACCAACCGCACAATTTGCTTGTCGTCGTCCACGACGAGAATCCGCTGTGCCATGCTGCAATTATAACAAACGATATGCAATGTGCCATGCCCGTTACCGGGCATGGCACATTTTTTCATCAAACCTAATTTGCTTGCGGCGTTCCTTGTTGCTGTTGTTGCTGTTGCGGTTGTGGTCCCCACATGCCACCGTGTCCGCCGCGTCCGCCGTGCCCGCCGAAACCACCCATGCCGGGTTGGTCAAACCCGCCGCGCGGTCCAAACATGCCGAAACCGGTCGCGTCAAATTTTTTCGTCAAGAGCGCTTCCGCATTCGCTTTGAGTTCCGCGAGTTTGGCATCGGCTTGCGCCTGCGTCAGTTGATTGTTTGTCACTGCGGTCTTGAGCGCGTCCGCATACGTCTTTACATAGTCGCTCACGAGTTTCGCCGTGTCCACATTCTTTTCCTTGGCAATGTCCGCCAGCGTCTTGCCCGCTTGCAGCTGCGTGTAGAGGTCTTGCGCGGTCATGCCGAACGCCGTCGCTGCCGCCGCGAAAAAGGAATTGCCGCGCATCCCCATTTCAGGACCAAAGCCAATACCGCGTCCGCCAAATGTCGTCGCGTCAAATTTTTTCGTCAGCATTGCTTCCGCGTTGGTCTTGTGCAATGCCGCCATCGCATCGGCTTGCGCTTGCGTGATTTGACCTTGCGAAACGGCAGTGGCGAGCGAGTCTTTGAACGTTTGCACGTAATCGCTCACGAGTTTCGCCGTGTCCACATTCTTTTCTTTGGCAATGTCCGCCAGCGTCTTGCCCGCTTGCAGCTGTGTGTAGAGATCTTGGGCAGTCATGCCGAATGCCGTCGCTGCCGCCGCAAAAAAGGAATTGCCGCGCATGCCCCTTTCAGGACCAAAACCGCGTCCGCCAAAGTCCATGCCGCCGCGTCCCTTCATGCCGCCTTGACCGAACATGCCCCACGGCTGCGTATTTTGTGACGGCGTGGTGTTGGTGCTTGGCGTCGTCGGTGTCGGATTCTGCGCGGACGCAATCGAAGCGAACGCCGTCACACTGACCGCGCCCACCAAAACTGCCGCGCCAATTCTTTTCATCCATTTGCTTTCCATATATACTCCCTCCAGAGTTGTGATGTCTAATCCGCGAGCCATCCGAATACGGTTTCTCAACTCGATTCCCCTAACCTTTTTCGAATCGCTCGCGGTTTCTGTATATAGAATACCCGTTGGCTGTGGAGATGTTATGGAGAGTAGGTGAGAGTTTGGTAAAAAATGTGGAGGCAAAACAAGAAATGCGGCGCGCCTCACCGCCGGGAATGAACAAATCCAAGTCAAACGCGCGTCCCCGCGCGCTACAAACCCACCTCAAAACAAAAGTGGGGCAATTAAAGCGCATCGGCACGAATCCGTGGGGCAAGCCCTTGGTGGCGTGTCCGCAATGCGGTCAGCCCGCGACCGCCGGAAAATCGGGCGACGTGTGGTGTCGCGCGTGCGGTTTTGATACGGCGACATTGGTCGGCTGCACCTGATAAGCCACCGCAGGGCGCGGCGCGTCCTTTTTATCTGTGTTTCATCTCAGCCCCATATTTTTGCGTTATTTTATTCATGCGGCGGGGAAATTTTTCCCTCGCCGCATGAAACTTTTTTGGGCAATTTGCCGTGTTATAGAATGAACCGTATGTTGCTCGCAGTGCGTACTTTTTCGCCCATCCAAATCTTTGCGTCGAGTTTGGAAAACGCACGCGCGCGTTGGCGCGTGGCGCCGCCGTCGGCACACAATGCGGATGCAGCCCAAGCAACCGACGCAAGGTTGGTGGCAAAACACTTGGCGGGCGACCCGCACGCGTTTGAGGAATTGGTGAAACGCTACACCGGCGCGGTGTACAATATCGCATTTCGTTTCACCAACAACGCGGCGGACGCGGAACATGTATCGCAAGAAACTTTTTTGCGCGCGTGGCACGCGCTGCCGCGCCTCGACACCAATCGTCCGCTCAAACCCTATTTATTGAAAATTGCCGTGAACCTCTGTCGCGATTGGGCGGAGCAAAATACGGTACAAACTGTTGATTGGGATGAGCAGGCGGACCATTTGTTTGCGGATGACGGGGGCGACCCGCTTGAAAACCTGACGGACCGCGAATTGCAAGCGCGCGTGCGCGCGAAATTGCAAGGGCTGCCGCCATTGTATCGCACTGTGCTTGCCTTGCGGTACAGCGAAGAATTGACGTACGAAGAAATGGCGACCGCCTTGGACCTGCCGTTGAATACGGTCCGCACCCATTTGCATCGCGCCAAAGCACGTTTGCGCGAATTGTTGGAGCAAGACGAATGAATCGTTCCTCTCACCTCTCAAACGACGCGCGTCTTGAAGATGCCTTGCGCAATTTGCCGCGCGCGCAACCCGCAAGCGATTTGTCCGCGCGCATTATTGCGCAGCTGCCGCAGAACCGCGCGACGCCGCATGCGCGTTGGCTTGGCGCATTGACAGTGAGTGCGGCGCTGCTGGGCATTGTGTTGGCATACCAAACCGCGTTCGACCTGCACACGCGCGGCGCGTTCGACCTCGTGGCGTACTATACGGCGCAGCCGGCGATTGTGGCGACATACCCGCGCGAAGCATTCGGCGCGTTAGCGCAGGCGATTCCCTGGCTCACGGTTTTGGCGAGCGCGAGCGTCTTGGGGCTCGCATTGGTTTTGGTGTACCGCTTGGCGGCAAATGTGCGTTCCATGTTTTGGCAGCGCGCGTGAGGGACGGATTCATGCGAGAACGTTTTTTGAATTGGGTTTCGGGAATCAATGCGCTGCAAACTATCGCGGTGTTGATGGTGTGCTTGTTGGTGGCGGGCGCGTTTGCTTTGGGCATGGTGGTCGCGCGCGCGCGCCAACCTTTGCCCCCCCCCCCACTGCAAAGTCTGCCCGAACCCGATGCGCGCGCGCCGCAGCGCGGCGCCTACGGCGCGATTGACCGCATCGAAGGCAATGTCATTCGCTTGCGCGACCCGCGCAATGGACGCGTATGGTCGGTGCGCGCGGGCAATGAAACCGTTATCGAGTTTGGCGCGCGCCAACGTATTCCACTGCAAGCATTGCGTCCGGGACTGCGCGTGTTCGTCGTCGGCGCGCCGCAAGCGAACGGATTTGACGCGTCGTTTATCGGCGTGGTCATGGGGCAAGGACAACGTTTCCTTATGCCGGCGCGACCCGGGATTTGTGAGGATTGTATTGACTAACTCTGTACGCGAGTACGCGTGCGGTGACCGCTCCGCCATTATTTTTTTTCAGGGAGGATCGTATGACCAAAGGAAGAGTTATCGGATTGGGAATCGGAATTGTGTTGATTGTCGCGGCGTTCGGCATTGTCTTGTGGCAAGGCATGAGCCAGACCACCAACAATGTCGCGTTCGCGCAAGGCGCGGCGACGGCAACCCCCGCGGCGTCGCCGACGACCGCGCCTTCGACCGCGCCCCAGCAGCAAACCCAAACGATTGGCGACACGTTTTGGACTTTGCTTGCAGGGAAACTTGGCGTCAGCGCGGAGGACTTGAAAAAGAAAGCGCTCGAGACGCGTCTCGAAATGATTGACGCGGCGGTCAAGGACGGGCGCATTACACAGGCGCAAGCGGACGCGTTAAAGCAGCGCATTACGTCCAACAATATCATTGCGCCGATTCCCCTGCCGCGCGCGGCGCAAGGCAATCAAAATCCAAACAACCCGCAAATGCCCGGACGCGGTTTTGGTCCGTTCCAAAATCCGGGCAAAGGCAACAAGCAAAATCCCGCGCCGTTCGGTAACGGGTTTGGCATGGCAGGACGCGGCATGCTCGGCGGCAGTTTGGAGCAGCTCGAAGCGGTTGCGAAAGTGTTGAAACTGGATGCCAAAGCATTGATTGAACAAATGGCGCAAGGCAAAACTCTGGCGGAAATTGCCAAGGCGCAGAATGTGGATGAAGCCGCAGTCAAAAAAGCCATCATTGACGCGCGCACCGCGCAGATTGACCAACTGTTGGCGTATGGTCTGATTTCGCAAGTGCAGGCGGAACAGATGAAAGCGCGGCTCACGCCCGACGCTATTGATTTGTCGCGTCCGTTGTGGTTTCAATTTCGGAACCGGCAAAATGCGCCCGGCACCTCGCAGCTGCTGCCCGATTTCGGCATGGGGCAAGTTTTCGGCGACCCGAACGGCGAGATTCCATGGTTTGGCGAAACATTCTTGCTTTCGCCGGACATGATGCAGCCGTTCGATGGCATGTTTGGCATGGACGGCATGTTAGATTTGCTTCAGGACAATATTCAGACCCAATAAGCGCGTTTCGCGAAAAAAAAATTCACCGCAAAAAAACGGGACGGTCTTGCAGTTGTTGGGTTCTGCAAACCGTCCCGTTGCTTGTACGCAAAACGGATTGTCATGTCCTGCGCCAAAGCGTTTTGCGTTTCAATTCCCCCAATCGGAAGCAATATACAATTTTTTCTCCGGCGCGGTCCGTTCGTTTGTCCGCAGAGTGACTTGAATCTGTTTTGCCATCTGCGTTCCTTGTTAATTGACAGACATGACTGCACTGTGCGCGGCGGATACGTGTCCTGCCAGCGGCAGTGAAAAGTAAAAGGTGGAACCTTTGCCTTGTTCGCTCTCTGCCCACAATCTGCCGCCCATCGCCTCGACCAATTTGATGGAAATGTACAAACCCAAACCGTGTCCGTAGGTTTGCCGCGCGTCGCCGCGTTCGATGCGGTAAAACTTGTCAAAGATGCGCTGTAAATCTTCGGCTTGGATGCCTTTGCCGCGGTCGCTCACCGTAATCCACATTTCGTTTTCGCGCGTTTCGGCGCGCACGCAAATTTCCGTGCCCGGGTCCGAATACTTGAATGCGTTTTCCAACAGATTGGTCAAGACTTCTTCGATGCGGTCGCGGTCCGCCCACACCGACGGCAGGTTGCCCACAATGTCCGCGCGATAGGTATGGTCGGGGTCGCACAATTGCCATTGCCCGCACACGCGCTCAATCATGACCGTAATATCGAACGCTTGCATTTGCAAAAGGGTTTGTCCCGCTTCGATACGCGACACATTCAAAATGCCGCGCACCAATCGCGCCAGCCGCGCGACCTGTTCGTTTGCCAAACTTAGGAGGTCGCGTTGGTGCGCGGTCAAACCGTTGGCGTCGGACAAGAGCAATTCGAGCGAGCCGGACACATTCGCCAACGGCGCGCGCAATTCGTGCGAGACCAGAGAAACAAATTCCGATTTGAGCGTATCGAGCTCTTGCAGCTCGGCGTTGGCGCTTTCCAACTCGCGCTGTCGCTTGCGCAATTCTTTGTTGGATTCGGCGAGCTCGCGCGTGCGCTGTGCCACCTGCGTTTCGAGCAGGCGATTCATTTCGCGCACCCGGAGCGCGTTTTGCTCGCGTTCAGTAATGTCGCGCAGAATCGCGGACGATCCGATTACAGTGCCATGCTCATCACGCAGCAGAGTCCGCGTCAAATCCACCGTCACTTGTTTGCCGTCACGCGTCACGCGGCGCGTAATCCAACCGCGCACGACGCCTTGTTCTTGCAAGAGTTCGTTGATGCGTTCCAGTTCTTGATGGCGGTCCGGCGGCACGAGCAGCAGGAAATGCTGTCCGATGATTTCGGCGGGGCGATAACCAAATAATAATTCCGCGCCGCGATTCCACGATTGAATCTTGCCGTCATTGTCCAACAAAATAATGGCGTCGGCGGAATTGGCGGTAATGGTTGCGAGGATGCGTTCCTGGGTGCGCGCCTCGCGGTCGCGCTCCACTTGCGCCGCCATATCGCGCCGCAGCCAACCCAACGCAAACCAGACAATGACTGCGCCGAAAACACCAAAAATCACAATTTCGATTGCGATACGCGCCCACGCCGCAATCTGCGCCTGCCAGAACAATTCCGACATCACCGCATACGCCGCGACTGCCGCGAGAATGACAAACGGCAGAATATATTGCAAACGACGCAGCGTTTGGTCAAAATGCGCCTCATTAGGACGCGGAGCCGGATTCATCATGTTTCCATTCTTGGTCATCGGCGGTGGGCGGATTGATTTTGCGCGGCGTCAAACGCACAAACTTGGTCCAGCCGTCATAGATAATATGGTCGCGATTGCGTTCGGTAATTACCAGGGTTCCGACATGGTCGCCGGAAATAACCTTGACCACCAATTCGGGAGCGCCGTCGTCCAGCACATCGCTCAAACAGCCGCGCGCGGGAATTTCACCGGTACGCAAAAAATCGGCAAAACATTCTTCGCACGCAGACAATTGATGAAAGCAGCGGTCACGATACAAAGTCAAACGCATAGGACAACTCAACGCTTCTCCAACCCACCAACCGACGCGCGGCAACTCGACGCGGAACGACGATGCTCCCTGTCAAGATATAAGCAAAGCGCACCTCCATCAAGGGACAGATGTAATTGGAATTGGGGGACAGGGCGCGGCGCAGCAAGTCGAATCATTTGGCGAGCAAGCGCTCAGGCATGGTTTATGTCCAACGTGAATCCGGTACAAGTGTGATTTTCGTCACGTTTTTTTGCGACATTCTGAGGTAAAATACCCAATGTGCGACAATGGCGCGGGTCAAATATCATTTCGAACCGTTTTTGCGAGAAATCTCAACCGCGCCATCCGAGATTTCGGCGATGGTTACATCGCACTCTACCTCGAAACGAAACAAGTGTCGCACATCGGGTGTAGAATGCAAAAGTAAATTCTGCACGCTTTCCCGAACGGCTATGGAAACCCTCAAACGCGCTTGGCAAAAAATTCAACCGTTCTTACCCTCGTTCGGCATCGCTTTGGTGATGGCAGCCATCGCGGGCGCTGTTTTGTTTTTGACCGGTTTCACTTTTGTGTACGCACAAGGGTATTCGTATTTGGTTGACGATCCCGCCGCGTGCGCCAATTGTCATATCATGCGCGACCAATATGACGGCTGGAATCGTTCGCCGCATCACGCGGTCGCCACCTGCAACGATTGCCACACACCGCATGATTCCATCATCGCCAAATACGCGGTCAAGGGCTTGAACGGGTTTAATCACAGCAAGGCATTTACGCTCGGCGGATTTCAAGAGCCGATTCGCATTACCGAGTTGAATCGTGACGTGACCCAGCACGCGTGTCTCTCGTGTCACGGCGACATGGTTTCGGAAATCCTGCACGCCGATTCACAAGAACCTACCGATTGTCTCACCTGTCATGCCGGCGTCGGGCACGGAAAATAAGCATCGAGGATAAACGTATGAATGAATCGCTAAAGTGGAATCGCCGCCAAATCCTTTGGCTCGTCGGCGCGTTCGCGCTGGGCGCGCTGGTCATTGGCGGGATTGCTTTCATGTTGTTGAATATCCAACAGCGCAAAGACGAAGCGCTGGTGTACCCGTTAAACGTCGTCGAAATTTCAGAGACCGAACTGAATCCCGAGGTGTGGGGCAAGAATTATCCGCGCGAATATTCGTCCTGGCTCAAGACGCAGCAAGACGATGCGCCCACTGCCTACGGCGGCAGTCAACCGTTTGACAAACTCGAACGCTTTCCGGTGTTGAAACGTTTGTGGGCAGGATATGCGTTCAGCGTGGATTACAGCGAAGAACGCGGACACTATTACGCGTTAATTGACCAAAAGGAAACCGGACGCCAGGATGCCGTCAAACAGCCGGGCGCTTGCGCGAATTGTCATGCCGCCGAAGCGCCGCAGCTCATTCAACAAATGGGCTGGGAAAAATTCAATGTCACACCGTACAAAGAAATTTCAAGCACGCTGCATTATGGTTCGTCGTGCGCGGATTGTCACGACCCCAAGACGATGGATTTGCGCATCACGCGCCCCGCGCTCGTGAACGCGTTAACCCAACAGGGCGTGGATTGGACCAAGGCAACGCGCCAAGAAATGCGGACGCTCGTCTGCGCGCAGTGTCACGTGGAATATTATTTTCAGGGGGACAATAAACTCTTGACGTTTCCGTGGAGTCAAGGCACGACGATTGATGCCATCGAAAAACATTATGACGCTTATGGTTTCAAGGATTTTGCCAACAAAGAAACCGGCGCGCCAATGATTAAAATTCAGCATCCCGAATATGAAATGTTCACGACGGGCATTCATTACAAATCGGGTGTGTCCTGCGCGGACTGTCACATGCCTTATCAACGCGAAGGCGCAATCAAAGTCTCGGACCACTGGATTCGCAGTCCACTGACCAATGTGCGCGCGTCGTGCGGGCAGTGTCACAAGCAAGACGATGACGCGTTGAAACAACGCATTGTGGATATTCAGGAAACCACGGCGAGCTTATTGCGCCGCACCGAAAACGCGTTGACGTCAGCGATGGACGCGATTGTGGCAGCAAAAAACGCGGGCGCCACCGATGAACAATTGACCAACCCGCGCGAATTGATTCGCAAGGCGCAAATGCGTTGGGACTTTGTCTTTAGCGAAAACAGTACGGGCTTTCACAGTCCGCAAGAAGCGGCGCGGATTCTCGGCGAAGCCATTGATTACGCGCGACAGGCGCAAATCGAAGCGGAAAAATTGACGCGGACGGCGAGTCAATAGTAACGCACGCTGCACGCCGCACATTTGCGTACGGACAAACACAAAACGCGGATGACCTCCTTGAGGTCATCCGCGTTTTTGCTTGTTCCCTTGCGCGTCAAGCACCCAAGTGTATCGCCACGTGCGCTCAAACCCTCGCCGCCGCGTTCCATTTCCTCTACAATTCCCCAGACATTGCAGAAATGCGAGACACGAAATTCAAGCAATTCCAATCTCCTGTCTCCAGTCTCCAGTCTCCAATCACGAAAGGATTCACTGATGCGCGTCAAAATGATTTTGCCTGCGCTCACCGAAGCGACCAGCCCGTTTTTTCGCCCCATCAAGTATTCGCTCTTTCCGCCGCTCGGACTCGCCACGCTCGCGGCGCATCTCGCGCCGAATGACGAAATTGATTTGCAAGATGAACATGTCGAAAAACTGAATTGGGATGACGACCCCGAACTCGTCATTATTCAGGCATACATTACATCGGCGTATCGCGCGTATGAAATTGCAGACCATTATCGCGCGCGCGGCGCGTACGTGTGTCTCGGCGGTTTGCATGTCACATCCCTGCCGCACGAAGCCGCGCCGCATGCCGACACGGTTTTTCTCGGACCGGGCGACGACACCTTTCCCGAATTTCTGCGCGACTATCGCGCGGGACACCCGAAAAAAATCTACACCGCGCCCGCACAGCGCAGTATCGAACACATTCCGCCCATCCGCCGCGATTTAATCAAGCGCCATTTGTATCTCGTCCCCAATTCGATTGTTGTCTCGCGCGGGTGTCCGCATCAATGTAATTTCTGTTACAAAAACGCGTTCTTTGCCGGCGGCAATTCATTTTATGTCCAACGCGTGGACGCGGCGCTCGCCGAAATCGAACGCCTGCCGGGACGGCATTTGTATTTTCTTGACGACCATTTGTTGGGCAATGCAAAATTTGCGAGCGCAATGTTTGACGGAATGCGGGGGATGGGACGCTTGTGGCAGGCGGCGGGAACCGTGCAAAGCGTTTTGAAATCGGGGTTGGTCGAACGAGCTGCGGCGTGCGGCTTGCGCAGTTTGTTTGTCGGGTTTGAAACGCTCAACGCGGAAAATTTGCGCGCGTCGCTGAAATACCAAAACCTGCATAAAGATTACGCCGCCGCAATAAAACGCCTGCATGACAACGGCGTGATGGTGAATGCAAGTTTTGTGTTTGGCATGGACAATGACGATGCGAGCGTGTTTGACCGCACGGTAGATTGGGCGGTATCACACGGCATCGAGACCGCAACCTTTCACATCATGACGCCGTATCCGGGCACGGCGCTGTATCAACAGATGCAATCACAAAATCGTTTGCTTCACAGCATGTGGGATTTGTACGATACGCGGCATGTCGTGTACAAACCCGCGCGTTTGTCCGCCGAGGAATTGGAAAACGGTTATTGGCGCGCGTACCGCGAATTTTATGCGTGGAAAAATATTTTCGCGGGCGCGTGGACGAACGCAGGTTGGAGCGAACGCGCGCGACACGTCGCGTATGCGGGCGGCTGGAAAAAATTCGAGCCGCTGTGGGATCTGGTCATTCGCGCAAAGCGCGCGACGACGATGCTGCCGACGCTGGAAGCGGTCTTGAGCGGATTCGGCGCGCATCCCGCGCGACGTGTTTCTGCTCTACACGCCAACGCCAACGGCAGTCCGCCGCCCTTGCCCGTGCCCGCAAACGCGCCGCCTTTTTCAGAGTAGTCCTGTCACACCGACGGCAGCGTGTTCATGTCGCCGGTGCAGTGGCAAATGTATTCTGTTCCATCGCCCGGCACGCCTGCGCGTATTTTTCACGCGCTTGCGCATACGCCTGTTCAAACCACACGGCATCATCATTTTCAAATTCCTGACGCGCCGCCATCGCCAGCGCTTGAAATTCGCGCGCCCGCGCGTGCCATTTTTCGCGTTCTCGGCGCAATTGTTCCGGTTGCAGCATTTTGATTGTCCTCCTGTCTTTGCAACGAGAATGCGCCCGCGAGTTTAAGTTCACATGAAAGCAGCATTGTTTTCACGCGAAATTCGCGTTATGGTTTCTTGAAACAG
>CAZXYP010000010.1:11040-34840 GCA_964644955.1 uncultured Anaerolineales bacterium
TCGTTTCTTGAAACAGTCGTTTCTTGAAACAGTCGTTTCTTGAAACAGTCGTTTCTTGAAACAGTCGTTTCGTGAAACAGTCGTTTCTTGAAACAAACGATTTCAATTGACGTGCGCCGACTGCGCCTCTACAATGCAGGCATGTCCAAATTAGCGATTTTTGACCTCGGTTCCAATACGTGTCGCCTTGTGATTTATACCCTCGCGCCGGATGGCGCGTTTCGCCTGACAGACCAGGTTTCCGAAACCGTTCGCATCGGAGAAAACATGATTGGCTCCGGCATGTTACAGCCCGAACCGATGCACCGCGCGCTGCAGTTGTTGAAAATGTACGCGGGTTTGTGCGCCGCGAATGGGATTGAGCATACGATTGCGACGGCGACGAGTGCGGTGCGTGATGCGCGCAACGGCGCGGAATTCGTGGAACGCGTGCGCAAGGAAACGGGCTTGGCGCTCCAAATTCTGAGCGGCGACGCGGAAGCATTTTACGCGTATGCGGGCGCCATCAACGGCTTTGCGCTGCGCGATGCCCTGATAGCGGATTTGGGCGGAGGCAGTTTGGAATTGATGCAGGTACAAAACCGGCAGCCGGTCTCGGGCACCAGTTTGCCGCTCGGCGCGGTGCGGTTGTCCGAGCAATTTTTGCGCGGCGATTCGATTTCCAAAAGCGCGGCAAAAGCGCTAACGGCGCACATTGATGCGCAACTGCAATCGTTTGCGCGCGGCCAACCCGCGCCCGTGACAAATTTGATTGCGTTGGGCGGCACGGCGCGCGCGCTTGCCAAAGTGGACCAACGCCGCCGCGGTTATCCGATTGAGCGCCTTCACGCGTACGAGTTGAGCGCGGAGGCAGTCGAAGAAATCGCCGATGAATTGTTGAAAAAAGATTTGGCGGCGCGTTTGAAAATCAAAGGACTAAAAGATGAACGCGCCGATATTATTCCGGCGGGTGCGTTGGTGATTCGTCAATTGATGCGTTACACCGGCGCGCGTTCGCTGCTCGTATCGGGGCGCGGCTTGCGGGAAGGATTGCTGTACGAATACTTGCTCAAGCGCGTGTACGCGGCGCGTGAGGATATATCGCCCGTGATTCAGGATGTGCGCGCGTTTGGCATTGCCAATTTATCGTTGTTGTATCAAATCGAATGGGCGCACGCGCAGCAGGTCTGTCAGCTGGCGTTGGAATTGTTTGACGGTTTGCGCGAGCTGCACGGTTTGGCAAATCAAGAACGCGCGTTGTTGGCATACGCCGCGATTTTGCATGACAGCGGCGTGTTGATTGATTACTATCGCCATCATCATCATTCCGCGTACTTGATTGAAAATGCGGATTTGCCGGGCTTTACGCATCGTGAAATCGCGCTGCTCGCGTTGTTGGTGCGCTGGCACCGCCGCGGCGAACCGTCTCTCGAACCCTATGAAATGTTGTGCCGCAAAAGTGACGCCGCGCTGTTGGACAAATTGGTCGCGTGTCTGCGTCTCGCCGAAGATTTGGAACGGAGCCGCGCGCAGGTAGTGCGTCACGCGCAGCCCCAATGGACTGCCCAAGAAATTCGCGTGGTGGTCGAAACGCGTCAAGCCGCCGAGGCGGAATTGTGGGCAGCCAATCGCGAGACGGCATTGTGGCAGCGCGCGTTCGGGCGCACGCTGCGCGTGGTGGCTGCTCCGTCAAGCCGCGGCGAAAGCGTGGACGCAGAAGCTCAAGAAAACATTGCCGCGCGCGCCGCGCGCATTTCGGCGCTTACGACCCGCTAAAAAGATTAGCGCGACTCTTGCCTTCCCCAAGCAACACGCGC
Organism: uncultured Anaerolineales bacterium; assembly: GCA_964644955.1. GTDB lineage: Bacteria > Chloroflexota > Anaerolineae > UBA4142 > SHND01 > SHND01. The sequence continues at coordinate 12,837 of CAZXYP010000010.1, forward strand.
CGGATGTCCGGCGCTTATGCCGACTCGAAAATATAAAACATCCCCACCATCGCAATGACCAATACCGCCATTGCAATCCGGTGAAGGGATAACAAGACAGCCGGATTCGATTTACCCGCACTCATCAACGCGCCGCTGATAAACAAAGCAGTCACAGCAAGACCCGCTGTAAGCAGCATCAAAATAAAAAATGTCTCTGCTTGCGCCGAGTTGGCGAACTCGTACATCCGGATAGCGGCAAGCACCACAAAGGCGAGAGCCGACAACTTGTGAAGATTAAAAAGAATCCCGTTGTACGGCTTGCCCTTTTTACTTAACCAAAAGCCAAAAACCGGCGTCAGGAAAAAAGTGATTGCGGGGAGTAGAAATTGAACCAACGGGTCCATGCGTTGTACCAACCCTTATTCCATTTCACCAAAGTTGCTTTAGATTTCACGGATTGATTTTCGGGAAGACAATCTTGATTTCTCAAATTCTTGATACCATCGTGTTAAGCATTTATGGTGAAACGGAATAACCATAGTCTCGCCATATCATCCGCTTTGATTTTTCAGAAATGCGAGCACATCGTGATTGAATTGTTTTCCGTGGGCGGGATGGCGCATCCCCCGGTACAAAATGAGCTGTGAATGTGGAATGCCTTCCGCCGTCTCGCGAAACAATGTTTCCGTATAAAACGGGTCTGCGTCGCCTGCAATAACTAATGTCGGCGCAGAAATTTCGCGCAGCCGATTTTTGAAATCATGTTTGTCTTCCGCCCGGACCGTAATCACCAAATCGGACGCGCTGGCAGGCGGCTTGAGGGACATGAGACGCGCGCCCAGTCGGACAAGCAGCGGCGTGAACACCCTGCCCGCGCCGGTGTGCGGAAACATGAAATCGAGCAGCACCGCCGCGGCATCTTTCCAATCGCCCTGCTCTGCCAATTCGCCGACGCGCAGTTGGACACGCTTGGCATCCTCGCTCAATGTATACGCGCTCGAATGAATCACGAGCCGCCGCACCAAATCAGGATGGTCCGCCGCCAGGTGCTGGACAATCGAACCTCCGGTCGAAACGCCGAGCACGTCTATCGGTCCGCCAAATTCGGTGCGAACCAGTTCCGCGTAATCGTCCGCCATGTTTTGCATGGTATAGCCCGCGGGCATGTTTGGCTTGCGAAGCACCACAAACGTCGTATAGTCCCGGGCAAGAAATTTGTACGTCCCGACCATCCAGCCGGACTGTGGTTTATTTTCAAAGAGCAGCCCCTGAACAATCAGCAAAGGGCGCGGACCATTCCCCAAACGATTAAAAGGCATCCCACAGGCAAAATAACCGGCAGCGGGATAGACTCCTTCCACAAATTCACCTTCGATTTTCAACTTTTACCGGCGAAAACCGGTTCCGGTGCGGAAGTTTCAAGTTGCAGAATTTCCGGCAGCCGCTTTGCCCACGCGCGAATCGCTTCCCAGTCCATCTCATCGCTCGCCGGCATTTTGTTCGCAAACAGTGAAAACGGAAAATGTAGTTTCGTCGGGTCTAGCCGTCCCACAATGATTTGGATTTCGCGCGGTTGAAACCACGCATGTTTGGCAAGCTCTTTGTCGAGCTGCGCGCGCGCTTCTTGCATTTCTTTTTCCTCACGATGCAGCGGACCGAGCGCAAACACCGCCACCGGCAGTCCGGGCAGAACGCGGCGATACCGCTCGACAAAATGGTGCGCATCGCCGTGCCATTTGAACATCTGCAGGGGCGCCCCCATAACCACGCCGTCGTATTTTTCCAACGACCGAACTTGGCGCATCGGCGCGAGGTCTGTCTCGTACTCCAACTCGCGCAATATCTGCGCGATTGACTCGGCAGTTTCTTGCGTGGACCCGTACCGCGTTGCATACGCGACCAAAATGGATTTCGACATACCGTCCTCCTTTTTTCATGCTCCACGATTGCGTCCCATTTGAAAAAACCGTTTGGCTAACAAGGCATACCAAAACATATAACCGGGCAGCGTCAAAAAGAGCAAAAACACTCCCACAACCGGAAGAAAAAATCCGCAGAGGATAACATTCGTCGCGATCCCTACAATGGCAGTCGTTTTACTGAATACGTTGCTCCGCAACATGAGCAGCGAACTCGTGAGCAGCGATATGGCGCCGAGCAAGGTGTTCATAAACCAGTTGACACCGTCAAAGAGCGCAAGCAATGCCGTACCTGCGGCAAGATATTGATTTTTTAAGATCTCGTCGGGCTCTGCTACGAATTTTGCGCTCAGCGCAAATAATTCCGGAATGGGTCGGGCAGGAATTAGCAGTACTATAGCAACGATTCCGAATACAAGAGCAAGCAGCGCATACGAAGCATTGACCGGTTTGAGCGCACAATAAAGACCAAGAAACACCGGAATAGCCGCTAAATTGCCCAAAAACAAGAGAATGTCCAACGAAATCAGCCCGGCGATAGGATCCTTTTGCAGCAGCAGAAAAACACCCTCGGTTGTTTCTTTGCCCGGCGCATAGGGATAGACAAAATACAATACGATGCCGAGAACCATCATGGCGATTGTAAAAATCGCGGAACCCCCGGCGATTTTGTACAGGTCGTTCCAACGCGTATCAACGGTTGTGGAATTCATGTCGCGACTCCTCCAGAAAAAGATGGCGCCGTCTTTTGAAATGGAATACTATCTTACGGTGCTCGTATTCCCCGCGTTCCAAAAACAAACCTTAACATCTATATCTCACAGCACTCGTGTTCCCCGCGCGTATGTGCGTAACGGAAAAACCACCATTTAGTATAAGGGGGTGTGGTCTGTCTCGTGTCCGCGCGCGGTCAAAATCCGGTACACAGCGCGGTAAAGATTCCTTAACGCGTTTCGCTGCGGCGACACGTTCAAGCCGCGCCCGATTAAAAAATTTTTACGCGAACTTTACACCGGCTTGACTTGATTTGATTCCGCTATTAATGGCGGTGCGCGATAGTGCAGGCGCTGTGCTTGAGATTCAGGTCGCAACCGGAATCCCAAAGTGGATTGGGTTCGCGTGGGCGGTGGCGCGGGTACGATTCAGACGCGGCTGCCGAAGCTGGAAAGTATCGAGAGGTCAACGTGAAACGCGTACTTTTTATTGATGTTCGAAATACAGCGCGCGGTCCGATGGCAGAAGCGTGGTTCAATCATTTGAGTTTGGGTATGGCGCGCGCGGCTTCGTGCGGCACGATGCCCGCTTCCCGATTTGATTTCTATGCCGTACAAGCCATGTCCGAAGTGTGCGTCCCGATTCGCCCGCACCTGCCCAAAGCCATCAACCAACAAATGGTCGCGCGCGCCGGCACCATTCTCATCTTGGGACGAGATGTGCCGGCGTATGCTTTCCCCAACGCCGAGCTTTGGGACTTGCAAGACCCCACCGGGCAAAGCTTTGAAGTGTATCGCGAACTCCGCGAACAAATTCGCGTGCGCGTGGAAAATCTGCTGCACCGCCTGTACGGCACAGTCGCAGCGCCCACCGACAACATCACTGCCTTCCTGCAAACCCATTGACCTGCATCCGCTGCGCGCGGACCCGCGTGCCGATGTGCCGTCAAAATCAAGGACGTTGGACCACCCGCCCGACAACACAAAAACGAACCGAAACACAATCATGACGCGCAGCCGCTTGACACCAAACAACCGGGCTGCGCGGGGAGATACCTGAACCGGCGAGAAGATGATGTTTCATCTTCTCACTTTTTTTGTGGATGAGCTGGCGCCAATTTTCCCGGGTGCCGGCAGTCAAATGGGGCTGCGCGGCGCAAGTCGGAATTTTTCGAGCTCTGCGAGGGGGGATTTTGGAGAATTTGCATAACTCGATGTATTAAGAAAACTTTTCATATTCTTTACACTTTCACAGCTGGATTTGGCTATGATACGCGTCTGGTTGTGCCAAAATATCCGCGCGTTCGAGACAGAGAGAGGTTTTTAGATGGGACAGATTGATAGACCGAGCGAAAAAAAATTCGACACCCGCTCCGGCACGACGACGCTTTCACCCGAAGTTGCTCCCCATTCGACCATGCTCGACCGGATTACCGACGAGCAAACCGCCGAGGTGGCTCAACATCTTTTGGACAATGTTCTGGCACAGGGACGCGCTGCGGACGAAAAAGTGCGCGCGCTGTTTAGCACCAATAGTATTTTTGTCGCCGTCATTGCCATCGGCACCTCCGCAAACCTTGCGCAACTGCCGGTGCAGTCGTCCGGCAGTATTCCGTTAGTGGGACTGATCCTGCGCGGCTTGCTGCTGCTGTCATTAGCCACTTCCACTGCCGCTTCTGTGCTGGGTCTGCTGCCGCGCCTGAAAAACGCCGAGCCGGACCATTCCATGTTTTTCTTTGGACACATTGCCAACCTGTCGCAAAGGGAATTTATCCGCGATTTCAAGAGACTGGATGTGACCGCGCACACGGACCAACTCCTCAGTCAAGTGCATGTCAATTCTCAAATCGTTCAGTTGAAATACAAATGGATTCGCCGCTCGGCAACGTTTTTGCTGATCGGCGTGGGATTGTGGCTGCTGGTTCTTTTGGTGACGTTTTTTGGCTGATGCCGGTTTTGCAAGGGTCGTCGCGCCGCCGTGTCCGTCATGCTCGCCGGCTGTCCTCTCGGGCGGCATCGCGCCGTTAAACGCAGGATGAGTTTGCCAAGAAAGAATTGATAAAACACTGAGAGCGCGCGGGAATTCTCTCCACTGCTTTTCAGAAACCGCCTTGCGCGCAACAAAAAAGCGAATGCAAAATTGCATTCGCTTCAAGCACCCCTTTTTTCTGCCACAGCGGTCATGTCCGCGGAGAATGGGACAGGACCGCAATTTCTTTCGCGCCGATCCAGCCCGCCGGATTTTTTTGCGCCGCGCCCGTAAATTCATTGACCCACGCGGACGTGTTTTGCAAACTCTTGTTCAACGGCGGCAAGAGCAGCAGCATTTCATTGCCGTATTCGCCCATTTTGCGCGAACGTTCCCACGCCTGCACCCACACGCACGGCATTTCCGGTTTGATTTCGCAGTGCCCGTTCGCGCGCACACCCCCGCACGGACCGTTCCGCAGATTTTTCGGACAATTCATCGGACACGTCATGCCCGTCGAATGTAACACGCACTGCCCGCACATTTGGCAGTTGAACAGCGCGCCCTTGCCGATTTCTTCGGCAGCGATGAAAGTTTTTTCCACAATCCCGCGCGGTTTCAACCACCGCTGAAACGGTTTCAGCGCGCGATACGTGAAATCGTACAAGATTTCCAAAACACGCGGATAGTTTTGCACCCAACGCAGCATAGACCTCTCCATGACCCGTGCGATACACCATATTCTATTACAAAATTCCCGGACGCCGCAAAACGTGAAAGAAAAAAGTTTGCGCAACGCGCGTGACACGCGTATTATCATTGCCGCGCAAAACTTGCGCGCGTTCGATTTGCGCCGCTCTTTCACTCGAACTTTACGGGAGCATGATTCCTTGAACCTTGAAGCAAAACGCAGCGTCCTGCGTTTATTCACCTACGGCATGTACGCCGTCACCGCGCACCACGAAAACAAGAACGGTGTCTTTCTCGCGAACTGGTTATCGCAATGTTCGTTCGAGCCGCCGATGCTTATGTTGGCAGTCGAACGCGATTCATCCACTTTGGAATTGATTCACGCGAGCGGACTGTTTGCGGTACATGTGCTAGCGACGGGACAGCGCGAGTTTGCCGGCATGTTGGGCAAATCGTCGCGCACGAATCCGCGCAAATTGGACGCGGCGCGTTGGCAGCCGAGCGCATTGACGCAGAATCCGATTTTGCAGGACACCTTGGGTTATGTGGAATGTCGCGTCGCGAGCGCGGCGCAAGCCGGCGATTCCGTTGTGCTGGTCGGCGAAATCATTGCGGCAGAATTGTTCAATTCCGACCTTGCGCCGTTGACGATGCAAGAAACGGGCTTCAAACATTTCGGTTGAACACCCCCCCGTTTCATTTCCCCTTTTCCGATTGCCGCGCTTTGGGATGAATCGCGAGACAAGGCGGCGCGTACACGCGCAACCGGCGCGACCAACGCGCGATGCGTTCCAACCGCTTCTCATCGGCTTGACTCCACGCGCAGCCGTAGGCGTGTCGCCAGCGCGGCGGTAACAAGCCGATACTCGCAAAACTGAACCAACGCGTCGCGCGCCCGCGCAGCGTCGGCGCATACAACGCGCGCAGAATGTTGCGCGCATCGTCGGTCACGCGCAGCGTATCGCCGTACAGCATCACGCCCAGGTACAGATTGAACGCGGTAAAGGTGGGGGGGACGAATTCATGCGGCATGCCGAGCCATTGCGCGAGCCGCGCCGCATCCGCATAATACGCGCACTTTTCCGCAAACGTCAGCGGCGACACAAAACGTTCATACACGCGCAGCACCGAATCCACCAGCGTTGCCCAGACCCACACTTGGAGCTGCGGGTCGCGCGCGCGGTACGCCACGCCTTCCGCCGTTTCGCCGTGAACGCGCGCGTGGCACGCATGAAAGGCGCGCAGCGCGGCACGCGCCTCGGTCGCATCGCCAAACGAAATATCGGTCATGGTTTTCATGGTGCGGTACAAACGCCCGAACGGGTCCGTGTCGTACGCGCTGTGCTGCGCGACGCCCGCGGCGACGGACGGATGCGCGAGTTCCAACATCACGGCGCGCGGTCCCGCCAGCGCAATCAACCATTCGCGATTCACGCGCCGGTACATGCCGTGCGGCGAAAACAAAAATTCCGCCATGCGCGAATCACCCCGAACGCAGCAAGAGAAACCCGAACGCGGCGAGCGTTTCCGCAATCAAGACGAGCGCAAACAACCAGCGCGCCAGCGTGTGGTCGTGCGACGATGTTTTGGACGTCATCATTTTCATTTCCTCCCTTTACGCAGTGTGCCACATTTTGATTTGCGCTGCGATGACACAAGACAGGCGCGCCGCGCACACGGGTGCTTGCGTACGGAACGCAAAGCAAGGCAGAATAGAGCGTTGAAGATTGTACCGGTGGAACGTTGAACGCGGCAGAACGCAAAACAGGAGAAATGGACGTACAATACGCATCATGCTGAATATCTTTTTGGTCGAGGACAATCACAAATTGCGCGCGGCGTTACAGCGCGGGCTGGAGGCGACGGGCGCGGTGCGCGTGCTCTTTGACGGCGCGCGCGGCGCGGACGCGTTGGATGCCTTGAACGCGCAGACGCCCGACGCGGTCCTGATGGATGTGCAGTTGGAAGGCGAACCGAACGGCATTCAAACCGCCGTCGCGCTGCGGCGCGAAAGCCCGCGCCTGCCGGTCGTGTTTTATTCCATTCAGGACGACGACGCGTACTATCGCGATTTTCGGCGCAGTGGAATTCTTTCGCATTACGCGTATGTGAAAAAGTCCAATTACCTCCTGCCCGAAATGATTGTACCGCTCTTGCAGGATGCGGCAGCGGGGCGCAGTTTCATTGACCCCGACATTGAAGCGCGCGTGCAAGAGGTGCGCGCCCGCGACGAACACGCGCCGATGGACTTGCTCGAACCGAACGAGCAGCAGGTGGCGAAAATGTTGGCGCAGGGTTTGAGCAATGAACAAATCGCCGCGCGCATGGGTTTCAAGGACAAGCGCACCATCGCGCGCACGAACGGACAAATCTATGCGGCGTGGGGTTTGGCGGACAATGCCAACGACGAAAAAATTGCGCGCACGCGCGCGGCATTGATTGTCCGCGCAGGGCGTCTGATTCAATGGGACGACGACGGCGCGCCGTACGTCCAAAACGAACGCGGCGAATGGGTCGAGTGGAATGAAAAGTAAGTGAACAATGAACAATGGACAATGGTTTGCCCTCAATACTCATTGCTCAATGCTCATTGCTTTTTACTGACACATGTCCGGTAATTTCATTCTCGACACGTTCGTTCTGGCGGTCTCGTTATTCAATGCGATGGTGCTGTTGTGGTTGGGCATTGTCGTCTTGCTCAGCGCGGAACGACGGACGTGGGGCATTTGGCTCGCGGGCGGCGGCTTGCTGTGCAGTGGCATTTTTTTTCTCACGCATACCGCCATCATTGCGCGCGGCTTGCGCGCGGCGACGTTCGACCTCGACGTCTTGTGGCATTTCGGCTGGCTGCCCATCATTGCCGCGCCGCTCGCATGGTACGTCGTCGTGTTGTGGTACACGGGCATGTTGGACGCGCGCCGCGCCGCGCGCCCGGCACTGCGCCGCATGCATCTGGTGGGATTCGCGCTGTGTCTCGCGGGCGCGCTGCTGTTGGCCGTTTTGATTTTATTTGTCGGTTCCCTGCCCACATTCCAACAAGTCGTCACGTTCGGACGCGACGAATACGCGCGCACACCCGGCACGCCGCTGCTCGTCGTCGTGTATGCAGTGTACAACATTGCCTGCATCGCGCTGTCCATGCACGCGCTGCGGCATCCCGAACCGTCGGCGCGGTGGCTCGGCGATGTTGCGCGCAAACGCGCCCAGCCGTGGCTCACGGGCGCGGCAGTGGCGCTGCTCGTCGTCAGTTTGCTCGTGTCCGCGTTCGTCGTGTTTTTGTTTTTTTATCTCGACACGGGCGCCCTGACGGACGAAGCCGCGCTGCGCAATTTTCTCGCGTGGTTTGATGTATTGGTCGGGGTTTTGATTGCGACGGCGGTGGTGATGATTGGCAAAGCCACCGTGTCGTACGAAATCTTTACGGGCAAGGTTTTGCCGCGCCGCGGGTTTCTGCGCCAATGGCGGCGCGCGGTGATTCTGGCGGCGGGATACAGCGTGTTGATTGCGGCGACCTTGACGCTCGCGCTCAATCCCGTGTATGCGCTGCTGCTGGCGACACTGCTGCCGGTGGTTTTTTACGCGCTCGTCGCGGTGCGCGCGTTCGGCGAACGCGAACGCGTGGTCGCGGAGCTGCGTCCGTTTTTGCAGGCAGACCCCGCGTCCGCGTGGGACGAGGGGGGGGGGCGCGCCGCCTTTGATTCGCTGTGCAAGCAAGTGTTGAATGCGCAGGTGGCGTACCTCTGCCCGCGCCTTTCGTTCGCGTCGGCGCTGGCGTATCCGGCAAATGCGAGCGCGCCCTGTCAAGCCGCCGCCGCGTTAGAATTGCAAGCGCACCCGCGCGCGCCCGCGCTGCCGATTGCGCGCGAGCAATTTGGCGGCGCGCAGTGGGCGATTCCGTTGACGGACGAGCGCGGCGCGTTGGGCGTGCTGTTGCTGGGCGAACGCGCGGACGGCAGTTTGTACACGCAGGAAGAAATGGAAATCGCGCGCGCGGCGGGCGAACGCATCGTGCAGGCGCAGGCGAACGCGGAATTGACGCGGCGGCTGGTGGAATTGCAGCGCGGGCGTTTGGCGACAACGCAGGTGGTGGACCGCCGCGCGCGGCGTGAATTGCACGACGACATTTTGCCGCAGCTGCATCTCGCCATGTTGAGTCTGAGCGCGGGCGAAACGCGCGACGCGTTGACGCAGTTGGAGCAGGTGCATGGCGCCCTGTCGAACCTTTTGCGCGCCATGCCTACGGGCGCGTCGCCGCAAATCGAACGCTATGGCGTTTTGGGCGCGCTGCGCCGCGCGGTGGACGATGAATTTGCCAACGCCTTTGACGGCGTGACGTGGGAAACAGACCCGCGCGCCGAATACGCCGCGCAGCAATTGTCCGCGCTCAATGCCGAAGCGGTCTATGCCGCCGCGCGCGAAGCCATTCGCAATGCGGCGAAACACGGGCGCGGGGGAAACTCGCGCGCGCCGCTGCAACTGACCGTGCGCGCATTGTTTCAGGATGGTTTGGTCATTGAAATTTGGGACGATGGGGTTGGCGTGACCGATTCCGCGAACGGGAGCGGGCAGGGTCTGCAATTGCACAGCACCATGATGGCGGTGATTGGCGGAACGCTGACCTTGGAACGGGTGGAGGGGAAAACGCGCGCCATCATACGCGTTCCAAAATAACCGTGTGCTAATTCCTGTACCAACAGCGGGGCAGCACAAGCGCACGTTTGGGCGTATTGTCGCAGTCGAGCGGATGAGGAAAGCGCGTGGCAAATGCGGAGGATTGAACGCGGTCGTTACGCAAAAAGGTAAGCTCGATGAGACGCGGAATTTTGATTTCGCCGCGCGTGCCGGCGCCGCAGTAATTGTTCGGATGCAAGTGTAAAGTGGATTCCGGATTTGAGATACAAATTGGACTCGCGTGTGCCTTTCGCTTATGTATTGCTCGCGCGAATTTGTTCGAGCGTGGTGATGCGTTCTTGCAAATGGTTTGCCACATCCGGCTCGCCGTTCTCGCGCGCGTTGCGGACAAATTCGCGCAGCGCGGCGAGACCATCATTGCTCAAAAGCACAGGATGCGCGCGGGCAGCGCGCAGAATGTCGGCGTGCGATTCCGCGCCATTCAATTGATTTAGCCCCTGCATTAACGGGTCGTCGTTCAGCGCGCGCAGCATCAGCATTTGCAGGTCGGGATTCTCCATCAGTGCGCGTTCGAGGTCGGCTTGCGATTGGACGTTGAGCTGCGCCAGCCGCATTTCCAATTCCGCGCGCGGGTCGTCGAACGCGGCGGCGTCCGCGCCTTCGACCATGTATTTTTCGTACGCCGCGTCAATGCCCTCTTTCCGCGCGGCGCGCAAGATTTCGCCATGCACCGTTAGGTCGTCGGTTGCGTCCACGTCGTTTTGGGCGCGCGCGAGGTCGAGCATGGCGCGGATAACATTTTCGGCGTCGTCGGTCATGAGGTCGGCGCGCGCTTCGAGGAAAATTTTCGAGTCCTGCCAGACGTCAATGTTCATCCACGCGAGAATGGTTTCGACCAGACCGGGATGTTCCCGCAGGACGCGCATTGCCGCGCCGATGACGGGGTCGTTTTGCAATGCTTCGGCTTGCGCTTGCAGTTCTGCCATTGCCTCTTCCAGCTTGTTTTCAATCGCCGCGCTCAAGAGTTCGAGCGGGACCGCTTTCGGCATATCAAGATAGCTGCTGCCGGGGAGAATGAGCAGCTGCGAACGCAATTTTTGCACCAATTGATTGCCCGCGTTTTGAATCTCGGCTTCGGGCATACCGGGCGGATAGGCGAGAAACAATTGCTGTTTGGCGCGGTCGTGATAGAGGAGCGGCGCGCCCAACATGCCGCTGTGTCCGTTCGGACAGGTGACCACATGAATCGAACCGTCGCGACAGCGCGCGGCAAGGTCAGGACGTTCGCCCGCGTCCACGGTCAACCAGACCTCGACGTTAAACGGGGTATTGCACTGCGGACACGTCAGCGACGCGGATTGCGAAACGGAAAGTGGCATGGAAACTCCTGAAGGGTAACTTTAAGCTGATGTTGCAGAACAAGTCTGACGATTATATGCCGTTTCGCGTGAAATGCTTAACGTACAAGTATGTGCTTGGCGTTGCCGCTCGTGAGGGGGCACGCGCGCGACGTGCAAAAAAAAAACGCCACACCGTAGGCATGGCGCAGTCGGCTTATTGCCGTTCCATCATCCACGCCAGCGAAATCCGCATTTTCATTTTGAACCATTGCAAGTCAAACGGTTCGCCGGGCGCATCGGTCCACAGCGCGCGCAAAAATTCCGCGCGCGACAAGGGACGTCCCTCGAACGTGTACGCGGTCAGCGCGTTCGGCTTGTTGGAAAAGGCGACGCGCTGCGCGGTGGGCGCGTCCGGGTTGTATGCGCCGCCGTGAATGGTATTGTCCTGAATAATGTTGCCGGCAGTGTTGCCTTCCATCAAAAAATTAATCGTGTTGTTGGTCAAGGTGTTTTCGGTGATTTGATTCTTGATGGAATTGTTGAGATGAATCGCCGCCACCGAATTGCTCACGAGCGAATTGTCGCACAAACAGTTCTCGGTCGAAACATGGTCGCTCGGCGCGCCCTGCACAAAGAAAAACTGCTCGCGGTCGTACTCGGACGAATAAAAATACAACCCTTCGCGGCTGTTGACAATGGTGTTGGACGAAACATTGTTCTGGCTGCTGTTCCACGAAATGATGCCGTGATTGCCCAAATCGCGCAGTTCGTTGCCGGCGTTGATTTCGTTCTTTTGCGCAAAGCCGAGCCAGATGCCGTCGAGCGAATTGGTGATGCGATTGCCCGCGATTTTATTGTCGCGACAAAAGGACAATTCAATCGCGTTATAGAGCGCGCCGTTGATGGTGTTACCCTGAATGATATTGCTGTCGCCGCACGGTGTGCCGTGCGCCTTGATAAAGATACCATTGCCGTTGCCGCCGGTAATGATATTGTCGCGGACGACGTTTTTGCTCGAGCCCGATTGCAGCATGATGCCGCCCGCGTCACAGCCGGGGCCCACCGTGCCGTTGCCCCACGTGCAGTAGCGGATATTGTCGGCGGTGGAGTTGGCGTCAATTTCGCCAAACTGCACATTGTAAAAATGCACGCCCCACGCGCTGTTTTGGCTTGCGGTATTGCCGCGCACCGTAATGCCGCTGCCATTGCGTACGTCAATGCCGATGGCATTGTTGTTGGTCGTATTGTTTTCAATCAACGCGTTCGTGGTCGAACCGACGCGAATGCCGCCGCCTTCGGTCAAGCCGAGAAATTGTCCAAAGTTGCGTTCGTCTGTATCGCGGAAATTATCCGAAAGGTTGTTGTCATGCACGTACAAATTGTTGGCGGCATCAATAAATACGCCGTACTTGTGCTTGCTGCTCTTGCAATTGCGGATTTCGATGTTTTGCGGCGCGCGCTGGCTCAGCACATTGCCGATTTGATGCACCACCACACCATAACCGTTATAATCGCGTCCGTTGAGCGAATAGCCCTGACAATCAAAAATCACATTGTCGCTGTAAATGGAAATGCAGTCCCATTGACTCGACAGCGAAGTCGCCAAACGATACAAACCCGGCGCCGTAATCGAACCGCATCCGGCAATGTCGTACACTGCCGCGACCGAGAACGGTTTGAATTTGCTGACGCCGCTCCCGCTGCGGCTCGCGCGCGGCGTACCTGACTCACTCGCAACGGGCGTGATTTTGCTGCGACTCACGGGCGTCGGTGTGATGTCGGGCGCGGGAGTGCCGCCGCCAAGCATCAAAATATTTTGCGTTACGGTCGCATCGCATTTCACTTCCAAATCAAACGAACCTTTATCGGATAGCGAATAACCCGTCGGCGGCGCAGCGGTCAAGGTGTATTTTCCGGCGACAAGTCCGGGAAAATAAAATTGTCCGTTGCCGGTGGTGTATAAACCAATGACGCCGGACGCATTGTACAAAAACAATTTTGCGCCCATGACGCCCGGTTCGCCCCCTTCCGCTTGCCCGTCATTGTTCAAGTCGGCGACGACGCTGCCATTGATGGAGCCGTAACACGCGGTGGCTTGCGGCGTGCCTGACGCGGCAGCCGTTGTCGTAACCGTGCCGCGCGCGGACGACGTTCCGGTTGCGCGCGAAATGCTTTCGCCTGCGGTGAGGGTCAAGGTCGGACTGAGGTTGCGCGTGAGTTGAACCGTCGGCGTCAGCCGCGCAGTGGGAGTCGCCAACGCGGGCGCCGGCGTCGCCGCCAAGGTGGGCGTGACGGTCACTTGCGTTTGCGCCGCCGATACCTGAAGGTTGACGAAAGCGGTCGAGGTCTCGTTGCCTGCCGGTAGGATTGTGGTTTCAATCGGTGGACGTTGTCCGCACGCCGGGAGGAGAGCAAACAGAACGAGGACGCCAAAATACTGCAAACGAATCGAAATATGGTCGAAAGACATAAATTACAACTTTGGATAATCTCGACGAACGAGTATAGCACAGTGTCCGCGTGCGTCAAAAGAATCGCGGCGGTCGTCTCTTTTGGACGCCCAATTACGGGCGGGTGTTCCATTCGGCGTGTGAGACGCTTGCGCTGCGCGCGCGTTCGATGTTTGTTGCTTTGACAAAGCGCCGCAAGGATGGTACAAAAGAACTATCCCTGGCACGCTGTTGTGCGCTCGTTTTGCAGCCATGAGATTCACCATGAGCATGTTTGGGTTTCGGCGCACGGCTTGGCTTGCGTTCACCCTTGCATTTGTCGCCCTCGTTTTCCTGTTGGTCCCGCTTGTCGCGCCTGCCGCCGACCCGCTCGCGTGTGCCACCGCGCCCGCCGCTTCTGACCCCACCGCCACCGTTTGCCTCTCGAATGTCGTCGTCGTTTTTGACGGCACGAGTCCCGATAATCAATTCGTCGTTTCCTGGCGCACCCTGCAAGCCGAAAAAGGACAGGTCAAGCTGAGCGACGGCACGACGCATGACGATGTGCGCGGCGCAAACTTCAAAGGCAAGACCCATTACGTCATTGTCTCGAACGTTGACGCCAAGACCAATTACACGCTCGACATTGTATCGGGCGGCAAGACGTTTACCAACAACAACGCACATTGGAATCTGCGCACTGGTCCGCCGCTTCAACCCGGCACGCCGTACATGATTGTCGGACGCGTCTCCAATCCCGATGGCAGTGAAGCGGACGGCGCGCTCGTGTACGCGCAAGTGCGCGACGGAGATGACAAAGGCACACAGGGACGTTCGGCGTGGCTCTCGGCAATCGTGATTGTGCCGGACGGCGGAAATTTTTTTAGTCTCAATGTAGAACAGGCGCGCACCGCCAACAACGTACAAAAATACGCGTTCGCCCCGGACGGTGACCGCGTCTTTGTCATCGCGAGCGGCGAACAGGGGACCGCGAGCAAGGCATTCAAGCTAAAGGAACTGCATCCGCCCGCCGCGCCGCCCTCGTTGATTTTGGGTAACAACAACACGGGCAGCGCCGTTACTGCCACCGCGACGCAAATCCCGCCAACACCTACACCAACGCTCTCACCGACACTCACCGCAACCGCAACGCCGCTCACGCCGACACCTTCGCAAACGCACACGCCGATTCCGCCCAGCGAGACTCCGCTGCCCGTGACCGAAACCGCGCAAGCGGAAGAAACACAGCAGCAGGAACAGGCAACGCAAACGGCGGCTGCCACCGCAACAATTGCGGTTGGCACTCCCATTGCCATGCCCGCCGGTGAAGAAGTGGAACCGCAGCGCACGCGCATTTACGGCGGCGTACCCACCGTTATCCCGCCGCGCGAAACCGACAATACCAACTGGACGCTGCTTGTGCTGGCAGGCGTTCTGATTGTCGGCGCCGCGTTGCTCGGTCTCGCCGCGTTCTTTGTCAGGCAAAGCAAAAATTGAACGTTCCTTCCCTCTGCCCATGAAACCCATTGACCTCAACGCGCTATTGGAGCAACTCGCCCTCGACCCGCACGCACGCGGCATCCAAATCGTCAGCGCGCAGGAATTGGCAAACGACTATTTTCCGCGTCTAGATACCGACCGCCCCGCACTCGTTTTGGATTGCGACAATGCAGACACATTGGAACGCGTCCTGGAAATCTTGCGCGTGAATTATCCCACGCAGCATGAGGTAACGCTTGTGCGCGGCAAAACAAAACAAACCTTTCCGCTCGCGCAAGCCGCGCCCGCGCGCGTGATGCGCCGCGCTGCGCTGCATGTGCCGCCGCTGCCGCATCCGGGTTCACCGCTGACGCTCGCCAACATCATGGCGCATTTGCGCGCGCCCGTCAGCGGTTGTCCGTGGGATTTGGAACAAACGCACGCCAGCATTACGCGTTCGTTGATTGAAGAAACCTACGAAGTGATTGAGGCAATTTCAGATGACGACATGCCGCATCTGATGGAAGAGTTGGGCGATTTGCAATTGCATGTGTTGTTTCAGACCCAAATCGCGCGCGATGAAAAGCAATTCATGTTGTCGGACGTGGGCGCGGAACTTGCCGCGAAATTAATTCGGCGTCACCCGCACGTTTTTGGTGAAACGCAAGCGCACGATGCCGAAACGGTCGTCGCCAATTGGGAAAAAATCAAGCAGGCGGAAAAAGCGCGCAAGGGACAAACCGCCGACGCGCACGCGCTCGACGCGGGCATTCCACGCGACCTCCCCGCGCTCACCCGCGCGCAAAAAGTGTCCGAACGCGCCCGCCGCCGCGACGATACAGGCGGAAAACGAAAAAAACAAAGTGACTCACACGCAGAATTGAAACAAGACCTGCGCGTTGCCGTACAGCGCGCGCGCGACCGCGAACGCGTTCTCGGCGAGCTCTTGATGGAACTCGCCGCGCTCGCCGACCAACACGGCATTGACGCCGAGAGCGCGCTGCGCGCCGCAACCAAACGCTTTGTCGAAACAAAAAAAGTATGAGCGATGAAGCGAGTCTGTGACTCGTTGCTCATCGCTCATACCTCAGTCCCGTGATGGTCGGGGTGAGAGGATTTGGACCTCCGGCCTCTTCGTCCCGAACGAAGCGCGCTACCGGGCTGCGCTACACCCCGATTACAACAAACAAATTATATGCGGGAATGAAAATTCGGCAAAATCGCGGATAGCATATCGCAATTCGCATATCGCAAATTGCCACATTGGGCAAGCACAAGGCATTGCCCCTACCCATTCCCCAATCTCTAATCTCCAATCTCCGGTTATGTCTCAATTTCTCACCCTCGCCCAACTCGGCGAACAACTCGCCGCGACGAAAAAGAAACTCGAACACAGCGCGTTGATTGCGGCATACTGGGAACAACTCGCGCCCGACGAAATTGCGCCCGCGTCGCGTTTACTGATTGGACGCATCTTTCCCGAAAGCGCTGCGCGGACGGTCAATCTCAGCGGCGCGGCGCTCCAACGCGTCTTGGAAGGCGTTGTCGGCGCGCCGATAGAATGGTCCGACAGCGCGATTGATTTCGGCGACGCAGTCGCGCAATGGTTGACCGCGCAGCATTGGCAGCCGCGCGGCGCGCCGATGGCATTGCTCGACGTGTATCACGCGTACGAAGCAATTGCTGAGACCAGCGGCGCAGGTTCACGCAAACGCAAAGACGAATTGCTCACATCGCTGTTTCAACGCGCCACCGCGCTCGAAGCCAAATACCTTACCAAACAAATCACCGGCGAAATGCGCGTGGGCGTGGACGAAGGCGCGCTGCTCGACGCGCTGATTCGGCACACCAAAATACCCGCCGCGTCTGTTCGCCGCGCGAATCAAGTGACAGGCGATGTCGGCGCCGTCATTGCCGCGGCATTGACGCAAGGCGAAAAGGGTCTCGCCAAACTGAATCTCGACATCGGGCGTCCACTCAAACCGATGCTGGCGCAAAGCGCGGATTCGGTCGCGAACGCATTGGAATTGATTCCGCCGCCGCTCGCGTTTGAATACAAACTCGACGGCGCGCGTCTGCAAATCCACAAAGAGGGCGACACGGTCAAATTATTTTCGCGCAACTTGTCCGACCTGACCGCGTCCCTGCCCGAAATCGCCGCGCAGGTGCAACAAGAAATTCGCGCGCGCGCTGCCATTCTCGAAGGCGAAGTCATTGCCGTTGACGCGAACGGACGCGCGCGACCGTTTCAAATCGTCATGCGCCGCGTCGGACGCGCACGCGACGTGGACGCGATGCGGCAAGAAATTCCCGTACAGTTGTTTTTGTTTGATTGTTTGTATCGCGATGGCGTTTCGCTGTTGGATGAACCCAATACCGCGCGGTGGCAAACGCTTCAAGAAATCGCAGGCAGCATCGGGCGCGTGCCGCGTGAAATCATTGCGACGCCGAAACAAGGTGAAACCTTTTTGCGCGCCGCGCGCGCGGCGGGACACGAAGGCGTGATGGCAAAACAACTCGCCTCGCCCTACACGCCGGGCGAGCGCGGCAAAGCATGGCTCAAACTCAAACCCGTGACCACGCTCGACCTCGTAATTGTCGCGTCCGATTGGGGATATGGACGGCGGCATGGTTGGCTGTCAAATCAGCATCTCGCCGCGCGTGACGAAACAAGCGGCGAATTTTTGGAGGTGGGCAAGACGTTCAAAGGCATGACCGACGCGGAATTCAAGACGTTGACGCCGCAGCTGCTCGCATCCCAATTACGTCAGGTCGGCGCGACCGTGTACGTGGAACCGCAAGTCGTCGTCGAGGTCGCGTTCAATAATGTCCAGCGTTCGCCGCAATACAAGTCCGGCGTCGCGCTGCGTCACGCGCGCATCATCGCCTTTCGTCCCGACAAGTCACCGCGCGAAATTGATACGGTGCAAACATTGCGCGCGCTGCGGGAACGCGAAGAAACGGGGGAATAAAGGACAACCAAGCGCTCATCACCAATAACGAACTGCCAATCACCCCAAACTCATTCGCGCAGCCGTTTACTCTCCGCATACGGCAAAATATCCAGCACCTCACCTGCCAACAGACGCGTTTTCACGTCGTCCCAAAATGCCGTGTCGAACAAATCGGCGTGTTGTTCGAGAAACACCTTTTTCCACTGCGGCGCCAGCCCCAACCATTTCCCGAACTCTTCGGGGAAAAAATCATTCTCGCCGACATAAAACCATGTCTCGCCTGCGAACTCATCGTCGTCATTGCGCGCTTGCGGCAAGCGGCGAAAATTCAAATCGGTGAGCAAACACAATTCATCGTAATCGTAGGAAATGACGCGCCCGTGCCGCGTCACGCCGAAATTTTTCAACAAAATATCGCCGGGAAAAATATTGGCTTTGGCCAGGTCTTTGATGGCATACCCGTAATCGGTCACGGCGCGGCGCACCGCGTTTTCGTCCGCATATTTCACAAAGAGATTGAGCGGCTCGAGCCGCCGTTCCACATACAAATGCGAAATCACCACGCGGTCATTTTCCACGCGCACCGTCTCGCCCGCTTTCGCCAACATTTCTTGCAGCAGCGTGTCGTCGAACCGCGCGCGGTCAAACGCGAGATGCTCGTATTCTTGCGCGTCCACCAATCGCCCCGCGCGGTCGTGGCGAAACACTAAATTGTATTTCGCTTTCACTTCGGCGCGCGTCGTCTTTTTCGGTTCGTCGAAATGGTCCTTGATGATTTTGAACACTGCTTCATACGACGGCAAATGAAAGACGAGCATGACCATGCCGCGTTCGCCCGGCGCGATTTCAAATTGGTCGTCGGACTGTTCCAGATGGCGCAAGAAATCGCGATACAGTTCCGTCTTGCCGTGCTTGTGATAACCGACGGAAATGTACAATTCCGCAATGCGTTTGCGCGGCATCAACGATTGCAAAAAACGCACGAGGTCATACGGGCGGTCGGCTTGTACTAAGAAATACGAACGCTTGAACGAAAACAAAATGCTCACGTCATCTTCGTCCAACAAGACTGCGTCCACATACACTCCCTGTCCTTCATTTTGCAGCGCGAGGATCAAGGGCAGGGTATGCGCGCCCGCATAAATTTTTCCTACCAAATACGCGCGGCGTCCGCGATAAAAAATTTGCGTCACGATTTGCGCGCGCGTAATCACCAGCGGCGCGCGTAACGCGCGCAGCGCGCGTTCCACCTGAGCGGCAGCGCGCGCCGCATCGCGCGCAACATTTTCGTACGGCACATCGAACGCAAAATCGCGCAAGATATGTTCCACCAGCGCCGCCGTCGAACTCGCCTGCGCGTAACTGCGGAGAATCGGCGCGCGCGCATGAGTGGGCGGCGCGTCAAAATCTGTGTCCACAAATTCGATTTGCGCGTCCACACCCACCGTCGCAAAGATGCGGCGCGTCACACTGTTGTAAAACGTTTCCGCAATTTCCCAATCCTCGCGGTCCGCAATCAAACCGGAATACACGGCTTTGATACCCACCCACACCGAATGGTCATGCCCGCGCGCATCCAACAATTCGCGTATCGCCGCCACTGTGCGCGCCAAGACCTGCGCGCGCAGCTCGAGCCGTTCAAGCGAGTCTGCCATGATGCCTTGCCAATCGCACTGTTCAAAACGCGTTTTGGCGCGGCGCGTAATCGCTTTGAACGCGAGATGATATTCGTCAAAGCCGTTGCGAATCGTGGTGGCGCCGAGATTGGCGAGCCGGGAATCGGAAAGGGCTTGGGACACAAAAACAAAATCCGCGAATAACACGAATCACACACAAGGACATACCAAGAACCGTGATTCGTGCGATTCGCGTTATTCGCGGATAAAATTCAGAAGTGGGCTAGTTGATTACATGTTCCGGCATTTCAATTTGGAATTGCGCTTCTTCGGTCGAGCCGGTGAGCGCCTTGGTCGAAACCGCTTCGCCCGTCAACGCGGTCTGCACCTGGTCGAAATAGCCCGCGCCGACGAAACTCTGATGCTTGACCGCTTTGTACCCGTACTCGTATTCCATCTCGAATTCTTTTTCCTGCAAGCGCGAGTACGCCAACATGCCTTCGAGATTGTAATTGTGCGCGAGTTCAAACATGCTCGCATTGAGCGTGTGAAAACCCGCGAGCGTGACGAATTGGAATTTGTAACCCATCTCGCCGAGTTTTTCCTGGAACGTGAGCATGGTTTTTTCGTCGAGATGTTTTTTCCAATTGAACGACGGCGAGCAGTTGTACGCCAACCATTTGCCCGGGAATTTTTCGTGAATGCCTTCTGCGAATTCGCGCGCTTCGCCCAAGTCCGGCTTGTTGGTTTCGCACCACACCAAATCGGCGTACGGCGCGTACGCGCGTCCTTTAGCAATCGCGAGTTCGATGCCGCCGCGGACTTGATAATATCCCTCAATGGTGCGTTCACCGGTCATGAACGCTTCGTCAATCGGGTCGTTGATGGTGTGCATCAAATGTGCGCCTTCGGCATCGGTGCGCGCAATGACAAGCGTCGGCACCCCCATCACGTCGGCGGCGAGACGCGCGGCGTTGAGTTTCGGAATAAATTCATGCACGCCGACCAGGACTTTGCCGCCCATGTGTCCGCATTTTTTCAGCGACGAAACCTGGTCTTCGAGATGCACGCCGGCTGTCCCTGCCTCAATCATGGCTTTGACCAATTCAAACACATTGAGCGTGCCGCCAAAACCCGCTTCGGCATCCGCGACCAGCGGCGCAAACCAGTACGTGTCGCCGTTGCCTTGCATGTGATGAATTTGGTCAGCGCGCAAGAGTGCGTTGTTGATGCGCTTGATGAGCGTCGGCACACTGCTGACCGAGTACAGCGATTGGTCAGGATACATTTGCAGCGAATCGTTTGCGTCACCCGCGACTTGCCAGCCGCTGACGTAAATGGCTTTGAGTCCGGCGGTAACCATTTCAACGGCTTGATTGCCGGACATGGCGCCGAGCGAACGCACAAACGGTTCGGTCTCGAGCAAATGCCACAACCGCCGCGCGCCCATTTCGGCGAGCGTGTGTTGAATCCGCACTGAACCGCGCAATTGAATAACATCCGCCGCGGTAAAATTGCGCGTGATGCCTTTCCAACGCGGCAGTGTGCGCCATTCATTTTCGAGCGCGAGAATTTGTTGTTCGTATGACATGTTTGTTAGGACCGCGTTCGTCACATTGGAATCAGCCCAAGTGAAGCGCGCGGGTGTTACTGAAAAACATTTTTCGTTTCCCGCTCTCATTTGACGACCAACAGTGCCGTCGAGTGAAAGCAAATTCCTAACTGATACGTGGGTTTCAGAATTCCAACGTTTCGCAAATTTTGGAATTCTTGGGGCGAGCGCCCACCAATCCAACCGGAATCTGCTCTAGGGAAACGTTGGTTAGTCCAAATACCGATATGCGGGCAGCGTCAAAAAATCGCCCAACTGTTCCGCCGTGACCAGCTGGTCAAACAACAACGCAGCTTCGGCGAGGCGTGATTTGGCGACGTTCGCCGCGCCCCACGCGCGTTTGATTTTTTCCACCTCGTCGTCAAAAATCGCGCGATAGAGTTCATGCGTCACCTGCCGCCCATCGTTCAACACGCCGCCGTGATGCAGCCACTGCCACACTTGCGAACGCGCGATTTCGGCGGTGGCGGCATCTTCCATCAAATTGTTGATGGCGACCGCGCCGTTGCCGCGCAGCCACGCTTCGGTGTATTGAATCGCCACACTGACATTGTTCCGCACGCCCGCTTCCGTAATCGTTCCGCCCGGCACCCGAAAGTCAATCAACTGCGACGCTTGCACATTCACATCGTCGCGCAGGCGTTCCTTTTGGTGCGGTTTGTCGCCCAA
>CAZXYP010000011.1:0-11064 GCA_964644955.1 uncultured Anaerolineales bacterium
TCGCCGCCGCTTTTTCTTGATTTGAAAATACCGGAATACCCGCAATCGGCGCGAGCTCTTGGACATTGTAGGCAGTCGAGACCAGCGCGACTTGCACATCGGCTTCATCCGCCCAACGCCGCAGCAATTGCATTTCGTGCGCGGCATCGAGCGCGCGACACCCGCGCGGCACAATCAAAATAATCCGCCGCCCATCCGCCCATTCAATTCGCGCGTGCAGCTTCAGAATGTCGTCGTTCTTGTCGAGCGTGATAACCTGTTCATTCATAAAGAGAAATCAAATCTCTATTTGACCTCCGCAACCGAGTTCATTGCCGCATCCAACGCGGCTTGCAATTTGGCCGCGTCTTTGCCGCCCGCTTGCGCGAGCGTTGGTTTGCCGCCCCCCCCGCCGCCCATCACGGGCGCGGACGCGCGCACAATTTTTTGCGCGTCGAACCCTTTTTCAACCAAATCGGGCGTGACTGCGACGAGCATGCTCGGCTTGCCGTTCATCACCGCGCCCAACGCAACGATGCCTGAACCAAGTTTGTCTTTGAAAAAGTCGCTCTGCTCGCGCAGCGCGTCGGCATTGGGCGCCTCGACAATCTGCGTCAGCACTTGCACCCCGTTCACCTGTTTGACGAGCGCCTCCACATTTTCGGCTTGGCGCTTTGCCAACTCCCGACGCAGGCGTTGAATTTCCTTGTCCTTGTTATCCAATTGCGCGAGCAAGGCAGAGACTTTTTGTTCCGCCTGCGCGGGCGTGGCTTTGACGGCGTCGGCGATGCGTTCCAATTGCGCGACGCCTTTCTGCAATTCCGCGTATGCCGCCGGTCCAGTCACGGCTTCAATGCGCCGCACGCCGGATGCGACCGCACTTTCGGAAAGGATGTGAAACAAACCAATTTGTCCGGTGCGTGCCACATGTGTGCCGCCGCACAATTCCCGCGAAATTCCATCAATTTCCATCATCCGCACGACATCGCCATATTTTTCGCCAAACAGCGCCATCGCGCCGCGCGCAAGCGCTTCGTCCTTGGGCAAAATGTACGGCTCGACAGCATCGTTCTTGAAAATATCGTCATTCACACCCGTTTCGATTTCGCTCAATTCTTGAACCCCCACCGGGCGCGTGTGTGAAAAATCAAAACGCAGGCGGTCGGGCGCAACGAGCGAACCTGCCTGATGCACGTGCGTTCCCAATACGCGCCGCAGTTCCGCGTGCAGCAAATGGGTCGCGGTGTGATTCCGCATAATGCTCATGCGGCGCGGCGCGTCCACTTCGGCCACAACCTCTTCGCCAACGCGCGCGCTGCCCTTGAACATTTCGCCGCTGTGGACAATGAGACCGGGCACCGGTTGGCGCGTATCGTCCACGCGAAAGGTCCATTCAAACGGGTCACGGAACGAAACAGACGGATCGCGCAGTTTTACAATCACACCCGTATCGCTGATTTGTCCGCCGCTTTCAACATAGAAACACGTATCCGCCAAGACCAACTGCCCGCGTTCGCCCGTATCCAGCGCGTCAACCAATTCGCCGTCGCGCACGATCCCCACGACGCGGGATTCAATTTTTGTTCCCTGATACGGATTGTAATTGACGCCTGTCACCAGCGCGCCGCTCGCCCTCAAAGCGTCGTACAATTCGCGCGCGTTTTGAAAGGCGGCGGCGTCCATCTTGCCCGTCGCCGACATTTTGCGTGACGTGGCTTTGGCTTGCGCCATGGCGTTCTGGAACGCGGCTTCATCCACCAGCAAATTGTTTTCGCGCGCGACTTCACGCGTCAAATCCAAGGGAAAACCATACGTGTCAAACAATTTGAACGCCGCGTCGCCCGGAATCTCGTTCGCGCCTTTGATTTTGAGGTCGCTCACAATGTCGTCGAGCATATTGGAGCCGACGCGTAGAGTGACAAGAAATTTTTCTTCTTCTTCGCGCGCCACTTTCAAGATCCGTTCGCGGTGAAACAAAAGTTCGGGATACTCCTCACCCATTTCATCAATGACCGTCGGAATCACGCGGTCAATGAAGGGTTCGGTGAAACCCAACAGTTGCCCGTGCCGCGCCGCGCGCCGCAAAATCAAGCGCGTCACATAGCCGCGTCCCGCATTGCTCGGATTCACCCCGTCCGCAATCAGAAACGTCACTGCGCGCACATGGTCCGCAATCACGCGATACGACACACTGCGTTTCTCGACATTGAAATAATCGTTTTCAGGCGCGTTCAATAATTGCCGCGTCGCTTCGATAATGGGCGTAAACAAATCCGTCTCGTAATTGGACAGCTTGCCTTGCATGATGGCGGCGACGCGTTCCAAACCCATGCCCGTATCCACTGACGGTTTCGGCAGCGGTTCGAGCGCGTATTGATTTTCGCCTACGAGCAGGCGGTTGTATTGCATAAAAACCAGATTCCAAATTTCAATCGTCTCTTCGCCGTCACCGTTCACATACTCCGCGCGATTAAACTGCGGGTCTTTTGGATGTTCGCCGCGATAATAATGGATTTCGGAATTGGGACCGCACGGACCGGTTTCCCCCATTTGCCAAAAATTGTCTTTGCGACCGAATTTCAAAATGTGCGTCGGATCTGCGCCGACCTGTTTCCACAATTCGATCGCTTCGTCGTCCCCCGGCACTTGATCATCGCCCTTGAACACGGTAAACCACAAACGTTCCGGTTCCAATCCCCAAACGTTGACGAGCAAGTCCCACGCGTATTGAATCGCATCTTTTTTGAAATAATCGCCCAACGAAAAGTTGCCGAGCATTTCAAAAAAGGTATGGTGGCGCGGCGACGGTCCGACATTTTCAAAATCGTTGTGTTTGCCCGAAACGCGCATGCACTTTTGCGAAGTCACCGCGCGCGAATACGGGCGTTTTTCCAGACCGAGAAACGCGTCTTTGAACTGCACCATCCCCGAATTGGCAAACATCAAAGTCGGATCGCCCGCGGGAATGAGCGAGGAACTCGCAACGGCAGCATGCCCGCGTTCCACGAAAAATTTGCGAAAGGAAGAACGTATTTCGTCGGATGATTTGTACATGGTCACAGAACGTATCAATTGAAATGCAAGCGAAACACTGTTCGCGCGTATCTCAATCAAACGAATTTTTGCGGGCGCCGTGCGCCCGATGCAATTTGCAAAGCGTGATTCTATCCGAACTGTGATGCATTGGCAAAATCATTTTACGACGCAATTTGGCATTTGGCGCGTATTTTGGATGCGTATCGAGTTTAGACTATAATCCGCAACAATATGTCAAAACAATCTTTACGTTTGTTGGGCGCGTGCATGGCGCTCTTTGGAAGCTTACTCCTTGCCTATGCCGCGTATTCGTACAACGCACAACGTCAACTGGAAGCATCGCTGGAAGCGCAGATTCCCGGACAAAACTCCAATCCTGCGCTTGCCGCCACTCCGATTGTCTTGATGCCGTCGGACCAGGTATCTTTTGCAACCGCCGTCATCCCTTCACCGGACGCGACGCGCCTGTCGCCGAGCGTAACGCCTCTGCCTGTTCACGCCACGCCGATACAGCCCGACGCGACGACGGCGGCGAATCTTGCGCGCACCCCAACCGCCATTCTCTTGGCGCCTCGAACCGCGCTGCCGACCGATGCCGCGGACGTGACCAATCTCTTGCAGCGCCCACCGGTTTCATCCACACCGACGCGTATTCTGGCGGGTGTCGCCGTGCCAACGCCGGACGCGAGCGCTCCAACTTTGATTGCGGCAGAATCTCGTTTCACGGGCAACGCGCGCGGCACCGGTTCGCCTGCCGTGCGCTTGCAGATTCCAAAACTGCAAATGGATATGCCCATCAAACCGGCGGCATTTCTCACGTATCAATCCGGCGGGCAAATTGTGAGTGATTGGGATATTCCGTTCGATGCGGCAGGTCATTTGGTGACCACCGCGCAGCCGGGTGAAATTGGCAATGCCGTGATTTCGGGGCACCACAATCTGACCGCCGCCAATACCTTTGGGCTTGGTCTCTTTGCCGGGTTGTGGAATCTAGCGCTCGGCGATGAAATTGTCGTAACCACGATGGAGGGCAAGAACCAATTGTGGCGCGTGACCGAATCGTTTCCCATCAAAGAAGGCGGCGAGCCGTTAGCGGTCCGCGTGCAGCACGCACAAGAAATCATGTCGGATACGCCGCAGCCCATGCTGACCTTGCTCACGTGTTGGAACGGGCAAGAAAATCCGCTTTCGGGCAATATCTATCGCTGGGTGATTCGCGCGGAACTCGTGGCAGTGAATTGATTTTTGATTTCAGATGTGTGATTTGTGGCGATGAAGGACGCGGTAAGCAGAATGCACAAATCATAAATCGCAATTTTCCATGTCTCTCTCTCTCGACCAAATTTTGAAACGCGGCGTCGCCGAAATCATATCGGAAGAGAATTTGCGCGCGCGCATGGCTTCCGGGAAATCACTGCGACTCAAAATGGGTTTTGATCCGTCAAAACCGGATTTGCATATCGGGCACGCCGTCGGCATCCGCAAACTGCGCCAATTCCAAGAACTCGGACACATGGTTGTTTTGATTGTGGGCGATTGGACCGCCCAAATCGGCGACCCGTCGGGGCGCGATGAAGCGCGCACCATGTTGACCGCCGAACAGGTCAAGGAAAACGCGGAAACCTACATGAAACAGTTTTTCATGCTGGTGGACCGCGCGCAGACGGAGGTGCGTTGGCAAAGCGAATGGTTCGGCAAATTTTCCCTCGCCGATGTTTTTCACCTTGCCAAACATTTTACGCTCGCGGACATGCTCGAACACGAAACGTTTGACAAACGTTTTCGCGGCGGCTTGCCGTTGTCTATTGTCGAATTAATGTACCCGGCTTTGCAAGCGTACGATTCGATTGCGATTGAGGCGGATGTGGAATTTGGCGGGATGGACCAAAAGTTCAACATTCTCGCGGGACGGCAATTGCAAACGCGATTGGGTAAAACGCCGCAAGATGTTTTTCTCGTGCCGCTGCTCATCGGCACCGACGGACGCAAAATGAGCAAATCGTTTGGCAATACGATTGATTTTATCACGCCGCCGAATGACATGTTCGGGCGGGTCATGTCCATCACCGATGCTGTGTTGGTGGATTACTTTACCCTCGTCACCGATGTGGCGGACGCGCGCATTGCCGAAATCAAACAAGCGTTGGCGGACAACCGCGTCAATCCGCGCGACCTTAAAATGGAATTGGCGCGCGAAATTGTGACGCAGTTTCACAGCGCGGACGCGGCGCGGAGCGCGGAACAGGAATTTATCCGCGTCTTTTCCAAACGCGAACTGCCAACCGAGATGGCAACGTTTGGCATGTCCGCGCCCATCCCGCTGCTGGATTTGCTCGTCGCCGTGGGCTTTGCGCCGAGCAAAAGTCAAGCGCGGCAGTTGATTCAACAAGGCGGCGTCAAATTGAATGACACAACAATTCTGGCGATGGATGCGCAAATTGCTCCTCCCGCTGACGGCGAAGCGATTTTGAGCGTGGGACGACGCAAGTTTATCAAATTGAGCAAAGCATGAATTGGAAAACGGGACACGCAGCAAAAGTGTCCCGTTTTTTGGGTTTGACGCGCGACGCAAATTTTCCTACACTGACGGCGGAGGTGAAACATGAGCGCAATCCAACTTTTACGCAATGACCAGGACCTCTTACGGGTGCCGCAAGGGCAAATTATTTTTCAAGGCGGCGACCCGGGCGACACGATGTATGTAGTGCTGGAAGGCGAAATCGGTATTTTGTTTCATGGTGAAATGATAGAGACCGTTGGCGTGGGCGGCATTTTTGGTGAAATGGCGTTGATTGACGCGCAGCCGCGCAGCGCCACCGCCATTGCCAACACCGATGCGCAAATCGCGCGCGTGACCGAAGAACGTTTTCAATTTCTAGTGCAGTACTCGCCGTTTTTCGCGCTGGAGGTCATGCGCGTGATGGCGAAACGTTTGCGCGCGCGAATGGAGTAAAACTATCTTTGGTTTTCAAAGGACGACGCGATGAACCTCTCACAAATCGGCAGCCAATTTTTGGCGCTGAGCGAGCGCGGCAAAAACGGCGCCTTGCGCTGGCTCTTGGGTTCCTTTCTCATTTTGTTTTGCTGGCAAATCATTGGCGGTTTTTTGGGGCTGCCGTTTTTGTTCTGGGCGGGTTATGTAACCACCGGCAATGCGACCGACGCCCTTTTTGCATTGACCGATTTGAAGCGCGGCGATGCGTTTTGGAATTATGTCGGCTTGAATCTGACGTTTTTCGGATTGTGGCTCGGGCTTTGGCTTGCCGTGCGTTTTTTGCATCAACGCCCAATGCTCACGTTAGTCACGCCCGCGCCCAAAATCAATTGGGCGCGGTTGGGCAAAGGATTTGCGTTATGGTTCGGATTGGTTGTCATCGCGCAGGGGATTGAATTTGCCATGTACCCCGAACGCGCGCAAATGACTTTTGACCCCGCGCGCTGGTTGATATTTTTGCCGTTCATTCTCATTCTCACGCCGCTGCAAACGACCGCAGAAGAATTGTTGTTTCGCGGGTACTGGTTGCAAGGCACCGGACGCTTGACGCGAAACGCGATCGTGTTGTGTCTGGTCAACGGCGTGTTTTTTGGTTTGCCGCACATGGTCAACCCCGAAGTGCTCAATCATCCCGACAGCGCGTTCCTTTTGTTTCTGAATTATTTCTTGACCGGCGCAGCGTTTGCGTTATACACTTTGCGCGACAATCGGCTCGAACTCGCGCTCGGCGCGCACGCGGCGAACAATTTGTTTAGCGCGTTGTTTGTCAATTACACGGATTCCCCGCTTACGACCCCTGCCCTGTTCACAAATCCCGCATTGGATGTCGTGTTCGGTTTGGTTGCGCTGCTTGTTATCACCACTATTTTTTATCTCCTCGTGTTTCGCGTGCGTTCGTAGGTTTGGTTGTGATTGTGTGTAGTGTTTTCACTATGCGAAATCAAAAAGAAAAAAAGCAGCGGCGTCAAGAGCGCCGCTGCTTTTTTTCAAATCAACTCTCTTCCGGATAATCGAGCATCGTAATTTTTACGCGCTCGCCGGGTTTGTGTTCCGGCACATCGGGCGGCATTTCGAGCAAGCCGTTGGCGCGCGAGACCGAAGTCAAAATACCGGAACCCTGCTCGCCCGTTGTTGTTGCAACATAATCCCCGTCCGCGCTGCGCGTCACATGCACGCGAATAAAATTACGTCGCCCCGCGTTGTTTTCCGCGCGGTCCTGCAATGTTGCAATCACATACGGACGCGCGAAATGTTTTCTGCCGAGCATGGTCAGGATTGCGGGACGCGCGAACGTTTCAAACGAAATAATTGCGCTCACCGGATTGCCCGGCAAACCCAGCAGCGGCGTCTTGCCAATCATGCCGAATGCGAGCGGTTTCCCCGGCTTCATGTTCACCTGCCAAAAATGCATTGCGCCTTCGCGATTCAGCACATCCTTGACAATATCATAATCGCCGACCGAAACGCCCGCCGACGTGATAAACAGGTCCGCGCCCGCGTCAATACCTTGATGAATTTTTTGCGTCAAATCCTTAAGGTTATCGCGCGCAATGCCGAGCCGCAGCGGAATGCCGCCTGCTTTCAATACCGCCGCCGCGTTCGCGTATTCGTTTGAATTGCGAATTTTCCCCGGCGTCAGCGGTTCATCCACATCCACCAATTCATCGCCGGTCGCCAGAATCGCCACGCGCGGTCTGCGATGCACCGGCACGCGCGCGCAGCCGACCGACGCGAGCAAACCAATTTCCGCCGGGCGCAGGATTGAACCTTTGGGCAAAATGATTTCACCCGCGCGCACATCTTCCCCCGCCAATCGCACGTTCGAACCGCGCGACGGCGCGCTCAGAATTTCAACCGTTTCGCTGCCCTTGCCCGTCGCCTTGTGCGTGACCGCTTCGGATGTTTCTTCAAAGCGCACGACCGTATCCGCGCCGTGCGGAATCACCGCGCCCGTCATGATGCGAATGGCGGCGCCCGGCGTAACTGCCGCATCCGGCACATAACCCGCGCCTAAATCAGCGACGACGCGCAGGCGCACCGGATTCGTCGGCGACGCGCCTACAATATCTTGCGCGCGCACCGCGTAACCGTCCATCGCCGAATTGTTGTGCGGGGGAACTTGAATGGGAGAGACAATATCCTCCGCCACCACGCGGTCAAGGGCGTCGCCGAGCGCAACGGATTCCGCCTCCAACGGTTTGAAATGTTGGAGAATATAGGCGCGCGCTTCTTCAACCGAAATCATACGGCAGGAATTTCCTTACGCGCTCTTGGGCGTTTCGGTATTCGATTCCGGCTTGGCTTCTTCCTTTTTCGGCTCTTCCTTGCCCAACTCGGTGCCTTTGCGAAATTCACTGACGCCTCTCCCCAACGCGCCCATAATGTCGGTCAAACGGCTCGCACCAAAAATGACCAACACAATCACCAACACAATCAATAATTCGGGAATTCCGATATTTGGCATTTGCTTACTCCTTGGTTTCTGTTGCGCTCAATTCATGCTGAATGTATCAATATCATTGCGCGTGAACGATTCGCGCATCAATTTCACGCGCTGCAAAAAACCGCGCTCGGTTTCCAATATTTCCAATTCGCGTTCCAAACGCTCTTGCACCGTTTCGATTTCCAATAATTTTTGTTTATCGGGATTCGGTATCTGCAAATTGGCGGCGATGGTGTAGGACAGCACTTGCGGGTCCTGCGGCGCCACAATTTGGGCGGCGGAATCCTCTTCGTTCATCAATTCTGCCAGTTGTGCGACATAATTAATGTACGAATGCTGCGCCAATTGCGCCAAACGCGGCAGTCGGCGCGTGTCCCCCATTTCGTCCTCCCAGAGTTCGATATCGCCACTGCGGTACGGATGCACGTCATACGCTTTGAGCAAGCGAAAACGCACCATGCCCATTGTCAACATGTCCATTCGCCCGTCGTCCAACTCTTGCACATTAATAATGCGCGCCACCGTGCCGACGGTAAATGGTTCCGCCGCGCCGCCCACTTCTTCGCCCTCTTGAATTAACAATACGCCAAAACCGATGCGTTCGCGCAAGCAGCGCGTCATCATTTCTTGATAACGCGGTTCAAAGATATGAAGCGGCAGAGGCATTCGCGGAAAGAGGACAGTATTGAGCGGAAACAACGGCAAATCGCGTTCGGGAATATTCATGCGCTATTGAAACGGAATTATACATCGCTTGCCAAACAACGCGCAAACGACAAGCGCGCCGCGTTCAAACGCTGCACGCGAAATCGCCCCGTTCTAATCCGCGCGCAGCACCAGGGTTTTCAGATAGAGCGTTTCGGGAATCTGCAAGATCCACGGATGGTCGGCGGGCTGGTATGTCACCGTCACTATGCGCACACGGCGTCCGACCTCAATCGCCGCGATACGCGAGACCTCGATCAAATCATTCACCCCGATATGATACGCGCACGTAGATAAAAACAAAATTCCGTCCGGGTCCAACAATCGAAACGCGTCGGCACAAAGACGGACAAACAATTGTTTCGCGCGCGGCACATCATTCTTGTGTTTCGCCAGCGTCGGCGGGTCGAGAATGACATGCGTGAACGCGCGCCCTTCAGAAACCAATTGCGCCAAAATTTTTTCCGCGTCACCCCAGCGCGTCCCCACGCGCTCATGGACTCGATTGCGCTGCGCGTTTTTTTCCAACTGCTGTAACGCGAGCGCGTCTTTGTCAATCGCCAGCGCGGACGCGCCCGCTTTCGCGGCGTGGAGTGAAAAACCGCCGGTGTAACTGAACACATCCAACGCGCGGCTGCCCTGCCCCATCAATGCGCGCCACAAGCGACGGTTATCGCGTTGGTCCAGATAAAAGCCGGTCTTTTGTCCCGCGCGCGGGTTCACCGCGTACGTGACGTCCTCCTCAAAGATTTCGATTTCGTCCGGCACGTCGCCAAACAATACGCCGACGCGTTCCGCCAAACCTTCTTCCGTGCGCGCCTGCGTATCACTGCGTTCATACGCGCCGCGCGCGCCCGTCACTTTTTTCAACACCTGCGCGATTTCTTTGCGAAACACTTCGACGCCCGCGTTGCGCAGCTGCACCACCAACGTCTCCGCGAATTGATCCACAACCAATCCCGGCAAGAGATCGGCTTCGGCGTGCACAAGTCGCCGCGCATTCGTGCTGCCGGCGACATTCACGCGCCGCGCCACCGCGCGCGCCAGTCGCGTTTCAAAAAACGCGCGATTGATTTTTTCGGTCGGGTCGCAGGTCAACACGCGCGCCCGAATGTGGGACGCGGGATTAAAAAACGCGCGCGCGATAAAATCACCGCGCGGGTCATGCAGTTCGACGATTTCACCCGCCGCCGCGTCGCCGCGTACTTTCGCGATTTCGTCCGCATACAGCCACGGATATTGATTGCGCAGTTTTTTGACCGCTTCAGGTTTCACGACGACAATTGTCATTTGAGTAATCCCGTTTTCGAAAAAGATGCCAACAGAAACGCCGACGAACAATGTCGTCGGCGCCGGAGATTGCGTGCGGTCATTGTATCAATCCACAAAACGTCGCTCGCTGCGGTCAATGCGTAATTCTTCGCCGAGCACTTCGGCAACCATCGGCAAATAGATATTATACATCTTGTCTTTCGAGAGCCGCACTTCGAGGTCGGTTACATACAACAGCGCGTTATACACCTGAATGCCGCCGTAATCGGCTTGCAGCAATTCCACAATCGTCTGCACACTCGCGGCGTCCAAAAATTCCGCGTCAATGTCACCGATGCGTTCGCGGCGTCCGATGCAATTCGCCGGAACATCTACGCGCAGCAAGTCATCCATCTCGGCGAGACGAACAAAGAAGGAAACAATCGCGGGTTCGTCTTCGACATGCGCGTCTTGCAGCACGGCATTGGATTTGCCCTGCTCGAAACTGTAGCGTCCCAAAAGCAGCGGCGTGGAAAATCCGCTTTTGCGTTCCGTCAATTCATCCAGCAGCGCGCTGTCCGTGATTTCAATGATTTCACTGCGTCCCAAATCGCGCTGAATAATTTTCGAGAGCAGCGCCTGCCGATTTGTTTTG
>CAZXYP010000011.1:11074-31632 GCA_964644955.1 uncultured Anaerolineales bacterium
TTTTGGCGATAGAAAGAAGCAAAATATTCCGCGCCGCGCAGCGATCAAACAAATTGCGATAATCCTCCAAAAGTAGCGTGCCGTAATCGTGGTCTTCGGGAATACCTTCGGCGCGCAGCGGATACAACTGCGGCAGCATTCCGTAAATGGCGCCGTCGAGATACAAAATGCTGCCCGATGGAATTTTTGCCGCGTACTCGCTCGCGAGATTGATTTCCAAACGGCGCAGCATCAAATCCGCAAAGCGGTCCATCGTTTCCGCGCGCACCGTGCCGGGCAGAATTTCAATATCGGTCAGCGGTTCATTGACGCTTTCGCCCATCACCAACGCTTGCGCCACAAACACCGTCGAACCGTTCACCAAATTCGCGCGGCGGCGCGAACCGTCAATAGCGAACGCGGGTCGTTTTTGCAAATCACGCGCGGGCGGCAGCGGCGTATGCCAATGCGCCAACGCACGCGCGCGGAATTCCGCGTCCACGCGTTTGCCGCTCTGATGCAGATTCGTTTTTAACTCGTCGCGTTTTTTCGTCAAGCGTTCGTTCAACTGTCCGATAAAGGTTTCCGGCATGTGTGCCTCCGCAGGCGTTCAGTCTGCCACATCTCCGCCAAGAACTTTTGTGCTAATTGTAAGCGCAGATGTACCGTGTGTCAATAACTTGCAGACCAAGCGCTGCAATTCACATTGGGGGCAAGTTTTCAGGCAGCTGCTGAATGTGCATTTGACAACAATCAGGCACGCTGCAACAAACCCGCCCTCTCGGGCGGGTTTGCTTGGGTTCAAAACTCAATCACATCAAAATCCTGCGCGACGCGTACCGTGCCTTTGAAATTTCGCTTCGCCGCGCGCTTCCATTTCAGCGCGTGCACCTCCGGCGGCACATGAATCAATACCAATTGCTTTGCGCCCGCCGCCGCTGCCGCTTGGCCCGCTTCCACCGCGCTCGAATGTCCCTCTTTCGATTCCTCCAACTGCGTCGCTTCGTGCAAAAAATAATTCGCGCCGCGCGCAATCGCGACAATGTTGTCATGCGGCGACGTATCCGCCGAATACGCGAAACATTTGCCCGTCACGCGATTCGTCACACGCAGCGCCATCGTCGGCACAAAATGTTTGCCGGGCATGGCATGAATTTCAAACTCTGCAATGCGCGGGAGCGTTGCCTTGCTGTTGATGGTGATGACGTGATATTTGATTTTGAAGAAATTGGGCCACTCGCGAAAACTCACCGCGTTCATCAACGCTTTCGCGGAGCGAATCGCGTCGGCGAGTCCGTACACGTGCAGCGGCACGCGGCGTCCCGCCATCCACGCGTTCAACATCAAAATCGGAAAACCGTAAATGTGGTCGGGATGATTGTGCGTGAGGAGAATATGGTCAATCTCCTGCGGACCGATACCCACTTGCGCGAGCCGCTGCGCCGGACTGCCTGCAACGTCAATCAACAAATTCGTCGTCGCGCCGCGCACCAATAAAAATGTATTCTCGCGCGCCGGTCCGCTCCACGCAGCACCGGTCCCCAAAAGAATCAATTGCGCCATGAAATGTTTTCCATCAGAATTTTGCCGCAGTGAGCAGCAGACCTTTCAAAGTTGACGGCGAATGTGCCGGGGCAGCGCGCGGGTTAAACGCCTCAAAAGTCTCGGCGGCGCAAGTCTATCCACAAAGCGCCAACGCGCGCATTATACGGGTGAACGTTGTTGGTCGCAATGAGATAAAAGGACGCGGGCGGCACGCACGCGACCCCGCGCCCTTTGGCGAATTGTGCGCCGCGCTCAATCGTCCAACAGATACGGCACCAAAACCACCGCCACATTCGGATGCGTTTCAAACGACGCACGCAAACGCTGCGCCGTCCGCCCGTGCAGCGCGCGTTCCCAAAAATGCGCGGGAATAAATTCCGGCAAAATAATCGTGACAAACGCGTCGGCATTCTGATTGTGCAGCGCTTCCACATACGCAACCATCGGACGCACAAATTGCCGATACGGCGAATCGAGAATGACCAGCGGAATGTCCGGCGCATACTGCGCCATTTTGTCCTTGGTACGCTGGGCGCGTTCCGCATCGGTATTGACATGCACCGCGATGATTTGCGCTTTCATCGAACGCGCAAACGCCAACGCGCGCAGTGACGCATAATTCACGGTATCAAGCGGCACCAACACGAATTGCTGAATCGTGGGCGGCGGCAATTGCCGGGGGTCAACGCGCAGTTGGTCTGCCACGCGCGTGTAATGGCGATTGATTACGTAAAAGAAACCCACCAACGTCGGTATCAAAATCAACACCAGCCACGCGCCGTGCGTAAATTTCGTCACTGCCGCGACAATCAAAATCAAGCACGTCATCACCGCGCCGATCCCGTTGATAATGGCGTTCCGCCGCCAATTCGCGGTGCGTAATTTGCGCCACCGCATCACCATCCCCGACTGCGAAAGCGTGAATGCCAAAAACACGCCGACGGCATACAGCGGAATCAACGCATGCGTGTCGCCGTTAAACCCGATAATGAGCGCTGCCGCGATGCCGCCCAACGCCGCAATGCCGACGGAATACGCCAGGCGGTCGCCGCGAAATGAAAAATGGTGCGGCATAAAATTATCGCGCGCCAAAATCGAAGCCAGGCGCGGAAAGTCCGCAAACGCGGTATTGGCAGCCAAAACCAAAATACCCATCGTAAAAAATTGGAACAGGTAATACAAAAACGTATCGCCGTAAATCGCGTGCCCGAGCTGCGAAATGACGGTCTCTTCTTGCAGTGGGTCGGTATGATAAAACCACGCCAGAATCGAAATCGAAACAAACGACGTCGCCAAAATCGCCGCCATCACGGTCAGCGTCGTCGCCGCATTTTTACTTTCCGGCGGCTTAAAGGCCGGCACACCGTCCGCAATCGCTTCGGTGCCGCTCATGGCGACCGCGCCTGCCGAGAACGCAGTGAGAATGAGAAACAACGAAAGCGGTTCCACGGGCGGAATGGTCGGCGCGGGAGGAATATCTGCCGTTCCGGTCAAGTAACGAAAGAATCCGAGCCCAATCAATCCGACAAGACTCACAAGAAACGCGTAGGTAGGAATCGCAAAGATGGACCCCGATTCACGAATCCCGCGCAAATTCCCCAACGTCATGATGCCGACAAACAGCACCGCAAGATGAAC
The DNA here is from genome assembly GCA_964644955.1 of uncultured Anaerolineales bacterium. Lineage (GTDB taxonomy): Bacteria > Chloroflexota > Anaerolineae > UBA4142 > SHND01 > SHND01. The sequence goes on from CAZXYP010000011.1 coordinate 14,237, forward strand.
TTGGTACGGCACCAATTCGGGAAACGCCGAAGTAATGGCGTGTGCGCCTGCCGAAATCGAAACCGCAACCGTCAACGTATAATCAATCAAAATCGCCGCCGCCGCGACCAAACCGAGGCGCGTCCCCAAGTTCTCGCGCGTGACAATATACGAGCCGCCGCCGCGCGGGTACGCCATAATCGTCTGGCGATATGAAAACGCCACAATCGAAAGCAGCACCGCAATCGCAATCGAAATCGGAATCGAGAGCTGCAGCGCCGTGTAACCCGCCACAATCAGCACAAACAAAATTTCACCCGTCGCATACGCCACCGACGAAATCGCGTCCGACGAAAAAACGGCAAGCGCCTTGACTTTGGTCAAACGTTCGTGAATTTCTTGGGCGCTCTCGAGCGGTTTGCCAATCAGCACGGCTTTGATTTTGCGATAGACGCGCTGCAGGGGCGAAGGCGATTGTGACGCTTCTTCCGTCGCTTCAAAATGTCCGGGACCGACGCGTTTGAAATAACGACGATGCGGCTCCCGGCGGCGCACATAGACATCGCCCGGGCGGCTACCCTTTTTTATTTCCGTGACCGTCAGGTCCGGGTTCACCACATTCGCCGTAATTTCGACGGGCGCGGTCACATGCGGCGCCTTCACCGGCGCATCTGCCATGTCACCGTTTGCAGGTGCGGAAACAGCAGCGTTATCTGCCACTCCGGCTTCGCCCTCTGCTGCCTCGACGGATTTACGCGTCGGACGATACGTGCTCATAAAATCCTTTCTCGAACAAAACAAAAGCCCGCGACGAAAATTCCCGCCGGGGGCATAACGGCGCGGTCTTGGCGCAACACAAGTACACTGGAAATTTTACGTCCGAAAAAAAACATTGTCAAAAGTCGCGCGCCGCGTCACATTCGCGCCAACAGTTCGGCTTTCTTTTTTTGAAATTCATCATCCGTAATCAAGCCCTCTTTGTGCAGTGCATTCAACTGCGCCAGCAGCACCGAAATCTCAATCGGCTTGGGCGCGGGTGAGGCAGGCGAGACATTTTCGGCAAAACCCAATTTCTCTTTTTCATTCAACATTGCCGTTTTGAATTTGATGGGGTCGGAAATGCGTTGAAACCGATTCATCCCCAATTCGCTGGCGGTTAAAATCTCGACATCACCATAATTCATCATCCGCCCGAAAACCGATTGCGTCATCCGCACATCATTGACTTTTTCCAGCGACGAGTCAATTACATTTTTATTGATGGTGCCGTCCACTTGAATCACGCGGCGATTCGTCACGATATATTCGCGATTAAGCCAACGGATAAACTCCCAGACAAAGCGTCCGACCGGCAGCAGCAAGAGGAGCATAATCAATAAACTCAGGTTCTCTCGCGTTGCGCCCAACACCACCGACGTAATCCCTACAATGACCACCGCAATCAAAAGATTCACCAACGCAGAACGGATAAGCACCACCCAACTTTGATGCGCGGTCAAAACGACTTGTTCATTTTCGCCCAAGAGCTGTTCAACGTAATTCATGCTTCGGTCGGCTCCGCTGTTTCAATTTTTGAACTTTCGGTCAAGGCAGGCAGCTGCGAACGATGATAGAGGTGCGTGGTCGAAAGATGCGCGTGTCCCAACAATCGCTGTACATCCTGCAAACTCGCGCCCCCGTCCAAACGATGCACTGCAAACGCATGGCGCAGAGAATGGGGCGTAACCACCACGCCAATCCCCGCGCGCGCGACATATTGTTTCAGAATCAACCACACGCCCTGCCGCGTCAACGGCTCGCCCCGCGGGTTCACAAACAACGCCCCGTCATCCGGTGGCGCGCCCAATCCGCTGCGCGCGCGCGCCAGATACACATCTACCGCCGTTCGCGCCGCATTCGGCAACGGCACGGTGCGTTCGTGCGGTCCCTGCCCCACCTTGAGCGTTCCCGCCTCCGCAACATAGTCCGCCAACTTGAGCGAAACCAATTCGGTCACGCGTAAACCGGTAGCATACATGACTTCGAGCATTGCGCGGTCGCGCAAACCTTTAGGCGTCGGGTCGGTCGGCGCGTTCAACAAGGCAGTCACCTGTTCGGCGCTCAACGCGCGCGTCGGCATTTTGGTCACGCGCGGCGGCTCGAGTTCAATCGTCGGATTGACGGCGACGACGCGGCTTTCGGTCAGATAAAAATAAAAAGTTTTGAGCGCCGCGATTTTGCGCGCGACACTGGCGGTCGAATACGCGCGCGCTTTCAAGTCCAGCAGATACGCCTGAATCAACAGCGAATCCACACGCGCCCACGAAGCAATGTCGGGGCGCGTGTTCAGGACAAATAGATAAAACTGCCGCAAATCATTGCGGTATGCCACCAGCGTATTCTCGGCATAGCCCTTTTCGGCGGCAAGAGATTGGAGAAACCGTTCGATATCTTGTTCCATTGGCTAGGCGCTTTCCAATGCATCGCTCAAATCTTGAATCAAATCCGCCTGATGTTCAATTCCAACCGACAAACGCACCAAACCCGGATCCACTGCCAACGGCGAATTTGCCACCGACATGTGCGTCATGGCAGCCGGCACTTCAATCAACGATTCCACACCGCCCAATGATTCCGCCAGCGTAAAAATTTTCGTCGCCGCCGCAATGTGTTCCGCCATCGCCTGTCCGCCCCGCGCAATAAACGAAATCATACCACCGTATGCCGGCGAACCCGCGGGCGTCATCATCTGTTTGCGCGCCGCCGCATACTGCGGATGCGATGGCAGCCCGGGATACAGTACGCGCGCGACGTGCGGCTGCAATTCCAGCCACCGAGCAATTTGCATGGCGTTGTCGGAATGGCGTTCCATGCGCAGCGCGAGTGTCTTCAAGCCGCGCAGCACCAGCCAACAATCAAACGGCGCGGGGATCGCGCCCGCCGCATTCTGCAAAAATTTCAAGCGCTCATACAGCTCCTCGTTGCGTGTCACCAGCGCGCCGCCGACCACATCGCTGTGTCCGCCCAAATATTTCGTCGTCGAATGCATGACCAAATCCGCGCCCAATTCCAACGGACGCTGCAAGTACGGCGACGCGAATGTGTTGTCCACGCCAACCAAAATTTTTCTTGTTCGCGCCAGCGCGCTCACCGCAGCAATATCCACAATTTTCAAAAGCGGATTGGTCGGCGATTCAATCCACAGCAAGCGCGTATTCGGGCGCAGCGCCGCGCGCGTAGCGTCCAAATCCGTCATGTCCACAAACGTAAATTCCAAACCGAAGTGCGTGAACACACGTTGAAACAAACGATAGGTGCCGCCATATACATCATCCGCCACCACAATATGGTCGCCGCGTTGAAAATACAACAGCAGGGTTGTGATAGCTGCCATGCCCGAGGCAAAGGTCAAGGCATAACGCCCGCGTTCCAAGGACGCCAGACACTCTTGCAGCGCGGTGCGTGTTGGATTGTCCGTGCGCGCGTAATCGTACCCGAGGTGTTCGCCGACCGCGCGCTGCGCGTAGGTGGATGTTTGATAAATCGGCGTAATCACCGCGCCGGTCGCGGGTTCGGGGTCCTGTCCCGCATGAATGGCGCGCGTTTCAAACTGCAGGTTTGTCAACGCTATCGAATTTTCCATGTCCAAAGATTATAGGTGCGGCAGTTGTGATTTGTCAAAGTGAATTTGCGTCGCGCACACGGGCGCTTGTTTGTTTTATCAATGAATAGGGTGTATGATTTTGCAAAGACGGCGTGTATCCTGTATTACGGTAACATGCAAAATTTACCTCGAATGGCGAGAACGCAATTCCTCATGGGTGCCTCGCACATGACGCGTTCATGGAAAGATGCTCACTCGAGTGGCAGCGCAAATGCTCGCGCGAAATTTTTGCGTCCACGACGAAAGATGCTCGCAACGCGACAGTGCGACCGAAAGAAATTGCGTGACACCATTCCCCAATTCAAGGAGGAGTCGTGAAAAAGTATTTACTGTTCACTTTGGTTTTGATGATTGCGCTTTTGCTCGGCGCGTGCGCCGCACCCGCGACACCCGCGCCCACCGCCGTGCCGCCCACCGCCGCACCGGCACAACCTACTGCGGCGCCCGCGCAGCCCACCGCCGCGCCCGCGCAGCCCACCGCCGCCGCACAACCGACAGCAACGGTCCCGCCGCCCAACTGCAACAAGTTGGAAGGCATGCCCGAAGTAAAAGCGGGTGAACTCGGTTCGCCGGATAAACCGATTGTGATTGCGCTCGTACCGTCCGGCGACGTGCCAACCATCACCAAAGCCGGCACCGAAATCGCCGACTGCTTGAGCCAAATGACCGGCTTGACGTACAAGATTGAAGTCGGCACCAATTTTGCCGCTTCGATTGAAGCGATGGGCGCAGGCAAAGCGCCGTTCGGTTTCCTCAACACGTTCTCGGCAATCCTCGCCAAAGAAAAATATGGCGTGTCGCCGCAATTGGTTGCCTTGCGCAATTACAAAGGCAAGCCCGAAAATTTCTATCAAGGTCAATTCATCGCCAACAAAGCTGCCAACATCAAATCTATCGCAGACCTCAAAGGCAAGACGTTCTGCTTTGTGGATCCGAACTCCACCTCCGGCTATATCATTCCGCGCATCGTCATGAAAGCCAACGGCATTGACCCTGATGTGGATTTGAAGGCAACGCAAAACGCAGGTTCGCATGACAATGTTGCCATTGCCGTGTACAAGGGGGACTGTGACGCGGGCGCAACATTCGTTGATGTCCGCACCGACAGCAAACCCATCAAAGAAAACTATCCGGATATGGTGGACAAGGTGGATGTGTTCTATATCACGGACAATATCCCGAACGATGGTTTGCAAGTCGCCAAAGACGTGGACCCCGCATTGACCAAAGCCACCGTGGATGGCTTGCTCGCCATCTCCGGCGACCCGGGCGGCAAGGCGCTATTGCGCAAACTCTACAGCTATCTCGGGCTCGTCAAGGTCGAATCGAATTTCTATGACGACTTTGAAGCGCTGCTCAAAAAAGCAGGCGTTGACCCGTCGAGTCTTGTCAAGTAATTGAAAAAATCGGCAGGGCGGTTGAACCGCCCTGCCGATTCAACCTCTTGATACAAAAAAGAATTGCGCTGTGCCGCAGTGCAATTCTTTTTCATAACCCACACCATGCTGCGCGTCGAACAGCTCACCAAAGTCTATCCCAACGGCACCGTTGCCTTGAAAGATGTTTCGTTTGAGGTCCAAGACGGCGAATTTCTTGCGGTCATTGGCTTGAGCGGTTCAGGTAAATCTACGTTACTGCGCTGTATCAATCGTTTGATTGAACCGACGAGCGGCAAGATTTTTTGGGACGGGATAGACATCACCGCCGCGTCGCCGGGCGAGATGCGAAGAATTCGACGGCAGATGGGCTTTGTGTTTCAACAATTCAATTTAGTAAAACGCTCAAACGTCATAACGAATGTTCTGACCGGACGACTCGGCTACGTCAGTACGGCGCGAGCGCTCGCCAATATGTTTTCCCAGCAAGACCACGAACTCGCGCTGCGAAATCTGGAACGACTGGGGCTGCGCGAAAAAGCATACGTGCGCGCCGACTCGCTGAGCGGCGGCCAACAGCAGCGCGTTGGCATCGCGCGTGCGTTGATGCAAGAACCGAAATTAATTCTCGCGGACGAACCGGTTGCTTCTCTCGACCCCGTATTGTCGCATTCGATTCTCAAATATCTGGAACAATTGAATAAAGAAGACGGTCTCACCGTTTTGTGCAGTCTGCATTTTCTCGACCTCGTGCATCGGTACGCCACGCGCGCGATTGCGCTCAAAGACGGCAAGTTGGTGTTTGAAGGTCTGCCGCAAACGATTGACGACGCGCAGTTCAAAGCCATTTACGGACAAGACGCGCAGCGTGTGTCAATCATTTAGGATTTTTGATTTGTGATTTATGAGTTGTCCGACAAACGGCATCGGTCCGACAAACGGCGTCGCGGGCAAAATCATAAATCTTGAATCATGAATCAAAAATTCAAATGTCCGCCACTCCCCTCTCCAACCCCGTCGCCAAAAATCCGCGTCGCGCCGCGTTATTTTCGCTGGTGATTCCCGGCGCGGGACAGCTGTATCTCGGCGCGCGCGAAGCGGGCATCGCCATTCTCGTCACGACGATTGTGCTGGCGTTCCTGATTCAATTCACTTCTGAAGTCTTGCGCCTCACCGTCGTGGAAACCGCCGTCATCAAAACGAGTTGGTTGTGGCTCCTGCTCGCCGCGTTTTGGATTTGGAATGTGTTTGACGCGCATCGCCGCGCGCGCGGCATGAGCGGACCGCGCGCCGTCGGCTTTGCCGTTCCGATTTTGATTATTTATATCATTGCGTGGCAAGTGACCGACGTAAATTTCGCGCGGCTCATCACGCGCTTTGACGATGTGAAATTTATTTTCAACGCGCTCTTGCATCCCGACTTTTTTACGCGCGATACCGAACAGCAGTCGGGAACGGTCACCATTCAAATCCCGTGCAGTCCGACCATCCCCCCCCCCCCACAGGAATATGGGGGCTATCCCGTTCGCATTGACCGCGCGTGCGGCACGGTCGGCGACCCCGTGACGTTTTCGGGCGAAGGATTTTTGCCCAACACGACCGGCAATGTCTATTGGCTCGAATACGGCGGCACAAATGAAGTACAAGTGCGTGCCGAAGGCGCGGCGGTCGTTTTGACTACAAACGCCAACGGACAGTTTACCTCGCAGTTTACGATTCCTGCGTTTGCCGGACGCGATGGGCTGGACCCCGCGAACCCGACGATTCAGGCGGTCGAAGCGCGCTTTGTCCAAGAAGTGGGTCCGCCCAAGCCGAGCGAAAATTTTCAGGTCTTGATTGGCAGTATTCAACAAGTGCCCGCGCCCGAATGGATGGTCAATCTCGGCTTGGCGGCGCCGGATTCCACGGTGCCGCGCTTTGTCCCCGGCGGGATTTGGGTAACGATTGGGTTGGGGTTGATGGCAACGTTTATTTCGATTGCAGTTGCCGCGCCGTTATCATTTCTGGGCGCGCGCAATATCATGGCGCGCGTGCGCGGCGGCACGATAATTTATTACCTTGCGCGCGGCGTGTTTAATTTTGTGCGGTCGGTGGATACGCTGATTTGGGCAATCATTCTCGTTACCTGGACCGGTCTCGGCGCATTTACCGGGCTGCTCGCGCTTTCGATTCATTCCATTGCGGCGATTGCAAAATTGTATTCTGAAGAGGTGGAACACATTGACGAAGGACCGGTCGAAGCAACGACGGCGGCGGGCGGTACGACACTGCAATCGGTGCGCTTTGCCGTCATTCCGCAAATCATTCCGCCGTTCCTCGCGTATTCGTTGCTGCGTTGGGACATTAACATGCGTTCCGCCACGATTGTCGGGTTTGTGTCGGCGGCGGGCATCGGCTTTTATATTTTTGAAGCGATTCGCAAAGGCGGTTACACCCAATACGCCGCCGCGTTGTGGGCAATCGCCATCGTCGTCATGATTGTGGACTTTGTGAGTTCGGTGTGGCGCGAACGCATCTTGCGCGGCGAACAACGCAAGGACGCGACGCCGGAATCAATGCGAGAGCCGCCCAAGCCGTTTTACAAAACCAAGCGCGGCATTATCTATACCATCATTTTTGTGTTGGTCTTTATCGCGTCGTGGAATCTCTCGCAGATTGATTTGTCCAAGTTGCTCGAACCCGCACCCACGCTTCTCGATGTCATTTCCGATTACATCACGATTGATACGAGCGTTGATGTGTGGCGCGCGATTTTGCGGCAGATGCTGGTCACAATTTTTCAGGCCTTGCTCGCCACGACGCTGGGCGCCATCGTCGCGATTCCGTTCGCCTTTCTCGCCGCCAAAAACATCACCGGGCGTTCGCGCGCCACCGTGTGGATTTATTACGCCTCCCGCTTCATTTTGAATTTTCTGCGTTCGATTGAAGCGTTCTTGTATGTGGCGATTTTTGTGTTTTGGGTCGGCGTCGGCGCGTTCGCGGGCATGTTAGCGCTCGCGGTGACGACGTTCGGGCTCATTGGTAAATTGTTCAGTGAAGCGGTTGAAAATATTGACGAAGGTCCGGTCGAAGCGGTAACGGCAACGGGCGCAAATCGTTTGCAGACGATTGCGTTTGCGATATTGCCGCAAATTGTTCCGCCGTTTATTTCGTACAGCATCTATCAATGGGACATTAACATTCGTCTTGCCACCATCATCGGCTTTGCGGGCGGCGGCGGTATTGGTTTGCTGTTTCAGAATTATGTCGGGCAATTGCAGTACCACAAAGCCGGCGCGGTGATCTTGGCGATTGTGGTCGTCGTCACGCTGATGGATTTTGCGAGCGCAAAAATTCGTCAGCGCCTGGTCTGAGATACCCGAACCTTCGAGTCAAAGAACTCGAAGGTTTTTTTGTGTCGCAAATTTCCAATCCTAGGAAATTTTTTTGTATAATAGCGCCTGCACAAAAATCTGTCTTGGGAGGGAAATATGACCACACCAACCAATGCACAAAATACCTATACGTTCAAAGCCGAAGTCAAGCAATTACTCTATATTCTCGCCCATTCGCTCTACAAAGAACGCGACATTTTTTTGCGCGAATTGATTTCCAACGCGTCGGACGCGCTGACGCGGATGCAGTTTGAAATGCTCACCAATCGCGACGTGCTCGATCCGGATGCGGAATTGGCAATCCACATTGAAACGCCGGAAAGCGGAGGCGACGGACGCAAGACCTTGATGATCAAAGATTCCGGTATCGGGATGACGCGCGATGAATTGGCGCAAAATCTCGGCACGATCGCGCAATCGGGCGCGCGCGAATTTCTCGCCCAAGTCGGAACCGGCAAACTCGACCCGTCCGACATGATTGGACAATTCGGCGTTGGGTTTTATGCCGTATTTATGGTCGCGGACAAAGTGCGCGTGATCTCGCGCAGTTATTTGCCCGACGCGGAACCCGCCGCATGGATTTCTGACGGCGGTGAAAACTTTACGCTGGAGCCCGCAGAGAAGTCGGATCGCGGCACCGAAATTCACATCACCTTGAAACCGGATGCAGGCGAATTCGCGAACGTGTGGAAATTGAAGCAGATTGTCAAAAAACATTCCGACTTTGTGCGCTATCCGATTTATGTCGGAACCGAACGCGCGAATCAACAAACCTCACTCTGGCGCAAGAATCCGTCCGAAGTTTCGGCGGACGATTACAAACATTTCTATCAACAGCTCACCCTCGATTTTCAAGAGCCGCTCGCGACGATTCATTTTTCGTCCGACGCGCCGGTAAATGTGCGCGCGTTGTTGTTTATTCCCGCGAAACGCGAAACGAACATGTTCTCGCCGCGCAAGGAACCGGGGCTGCTGTTGTATTCGCACAATGTGCTGATTCAGGAATACTGCACCGATTTACTGCCGAAATGGTTGGGCTTTGTGGACGGCGTCGTGGATTCCGAAGATTTGCCGTTGAATGTTTCGCGCGAAACCGTGCAAAACAATCGCGTGATGCGACAACTTGCGGAAACGATTCGCAAACGCGTGCTGCGCGAATTGAAAAACATGTCCGAGAACAACGCGGCCAAATACGACAAGTTTTGGAACGAGTATGGGCGCGCGTTCCGCGAAGCGATCGCGACGGACCCTGAAGCCAAAGAGCAAGTGCTTCCTTTGTTCCGTTACGCGTCATCCAAATCCGACGGCGCGTTGGTGTCATTGGACGAATACATCCAGCGCATGCAGGAAAAGCAGTCGGACATTTATTTTGTATTGGGCGATGACGCGAAATCGGTCGCGCACAGTCCGCACCTTGACCCGTTCAAAGCGCGCGACGTGGAAGTCTTGTATTGGACCGACCCGCTCGACGCGTTGATTGCGCCGATGCTGAACGAATATCAAGGCAAAAAATTTCGCAACATTGACGACGCGGATTTGGAGTTGCCGGAAGATCCAGACACGGAAGCAAAGCAAGACGAGACCACCACACCTGAAGTGGATTTCAATGTCCTGCTCGGTGAATTTACACTCGTCTTGGGCGAGCGCGTGCTTGATGTGCGCCCGTCAAAAGTATTAAAAGACAGTCCCGTGCGTCTCGTCTCGCCCGGGGATGACCGCGAACGCGAGCGTCAACGCCTGAACCGCTATTTCGACAAAGAGTATCAGGTGCCGAAAAAAATTCTGGAAGTGAATCGCGGTCATCCGCTCATTGCGAACCTTGCGCGGACACTGCGCAAGGACCCGCAATCGGAATTGGCAAAACTGACCATCGAGCAATTGTACGACAGCGCGTTGGTGCAAGAAGGGCTGCATCCGAATCCGGCGGAGATGCTGCCGCGCATTGAAAAGTTGCTGGAATTGGCAGTGGAAAAAAAATAGTAGAACAAAAAAACGCTTTGCCAAAGCAGCAAAGCGTTTTTTGTTGCAGGCACAAAAGCGTTTCACCAAGAAGCTTGGTCCCCGCTTGGTCCGGCGCGAATGCCGCATTCCTTCGTGCATTGAAAAGTTACATTTCAATCGGCTCACTCGGCGTCATCAAATTTGGCATTTCGAGCGGCGCTTGGTGCTCTTTGCGGCGGAAAACAATTTCCTTTTCGTCGCTCAAATCCACAATCACCACATCGCCTGCGTGAAATTCGTTCGCCAACAATTTGCGCGAAAGCGGCGATTCGACGCGGCGCTGTAACACGCGACGCAGAGGACGCGCGCCAAACTGCGGGTCGAATCCGATTTGCGCGAGATAATCACGCGCCGCGTCTGTCAGTTCAATCGCGATGGATTGTTCCTTCAAGCGTTCGGCAATCTCTTGCATGAGCAAATCTACAATTTGCTGAATTTGCTCGCGCGTCAGCGACGCAAACAAAATCACTTCGTCAATGCGATTCAAAAATTCGGGACGGAATGCGCGTTTCAAATCCTGTTCCACATCCGCCCACGCGCGGTCCACCTTCGGGTCGCGTTCGCGCGCGCTTGCGGAAAAGCCCATCGCGCCGCCCTTGGTCGCATAATCGGTGCCGATGTTGGACGTCATGATGATAACGGTGTTGCGAAAATCCACAATGTGTCCCTGCCCGTCGGTCAGGCGACCGTCTTCCAACACCTGCAAAAGCGTATTCCAAATTTCGGGATGCGCTTTTTCCACTTCGTCAAACAAAATCACTTGATACGGGCGGCGGCGCACTACTTCGGTCAACTGTCCGCCTTCTTCATAACCGACATAGCCGGGCGGCGCGCCAATCAAACGCGAAACGGTGTGGCGTTCGTGATATTCGCTCATGTCCACGCGATACAACGCGTCCGCGTCGTCAAACAAAAATTCCGCCAGCGCGCGCGCCAGTGATGTTTTGCCCACACCGGTCGGTCCGAGAAAGAGAAATGAACCAATCGGACGTTTGGGGTCCGCGAGTCCCGAACGCGAACGACGCACGGCGTCACTGATGCCGCGAATCGCTTCGTCCTGCCCGACGATGCGTTGATGCAGCGCGACTTCCATCTGCAGCAGTTTGTCTGCTTCCGTTTGCAGCATCCGATTGACCGGCACGCCCGTCCATTTGCTAATCACTTCGGCAATATCTTCGCGCTCGACGATTTCATCCAGCCCCTGCTCTTGCTGCCAAGCCATGCGCGCGACATTGAATTCCTCTTCCAATTTCACGCGTTCGGCGCGCGCTTCGGCGGCTTTTTCGTAATGACGCGCGCTCCACGCGTTTTCTTCTTCCGTTTGCAATTGACGTATCTGCGCGCGCACGGCTTTCAAATCGGGGGGCATGGAGAAAATTGCAACGCGCAATTTTGCGGATGCCTCGTCCATTAAATCAATGGCTTTGTCCGGGAGAAAACGCCCCGCCACGTAGCGGTGCGAAAGTTTCGCGGCGGCATCCAACGCGCTGTCGTCAATTTTTACTTGATGATGCGCCTCATAGCGCGCACGCAACCCTTTTAACATTTCCAGCGTATCTTCCACGCTCGGCTCGTCCACAAAAATCGGCGAGAATCGGCGTTCCAGCGCGGGGTCTTTTTCAATGTGGGTGCGATATTCGTCCAACGTCGTCGCGCCGATACACTGCAATTCGCCGCGCGCGAGCGCGGGCTTCATCATGTTCGACGCGTCAATGGCGCCCATTGCCGCGCCCGCGCCGACAACAGTATGCAGTTCGTCAATGAATAGAATAATTTCGCCCTTGCTGTTTTGAATTTCCTCGAGCGCGGCTTTGAGACGTTCTTCAAATTCGCCGCGAAAACGCGAACCCGCGACCATCGCACCCAAATCCAACTGCACCACTTTTTTGGTCATGAGCGGTTCGGGCACATCGCCCGCGACAATTTTTTCCGCGAGTCCTTCGACGATTGCAGTTTTGCCAACCCCCGGTTCGCCAATCAACACGGGATTGTTTTTTGTGCGGCGCGACAAAACCTGAATGAGACGCAAAATTTCCTGATCGCGTCCAATCACGGGGTCGAGTTTGTTCTCGCGCGCGAGCAGCGTCAAATCGCGCGAATAGCGTTCCAAAATGCGATAGCGCGTTTCGGCGTTCGGGTCGGTCACGCGCTGACCGCCGCGCACATCGCCCAGAATATTTTGCACGCGGTCTTTGGTCACGCCAAATTCGGCGAGAATGCGCCCCGCCATCCCATCGCGTTCGCTGGTCAGCGCGAGCAAAAGATGTTCGGTCGAAACATAATCGTCCTTGAGGCGCGACGCTTCTTCGTTCGCATTGTCCACGATGCGTTTGACGCGCGGCGTCACATACACTTGCGCCTGTCCGCCGCCGTAGGGATAATACGTTTTCGGCGTGGACTGTAAATACTCGTCGGTGCGATTGCGAATCGCGTCGGGTTCGATGCGCAGACGTTCCAGAATCGCCTGCACTGCGCCGCCCGTTTGTTCGACGAGCGCGAGCAACAAATGTTCCGCGTCGAGTTGGGAATGACGATAACGCTGCAAAATTTCGTGTGCGCGCGCGAAGGCGTCCTGCGCGCGTTCGGTAAAGCGGTCAAAGCGCATCATTGCGCGCCTCCGTGCTGAAACGCGAAATTAATTGCAAGCTGTGACGGAGCGCAAGGTTCGGAGAATCGGTCAATACACATCATGGTTTACGTTCCAAAGTGGACGAATTGAGTTATGATTACGAACGGAATTGCGACGCAGTTCATCGCAGAAATCTATTTCACAATTACTTGGGCACAAGAATTATATTACAAGTACGCGGCGGGTCAATGAGGCAGGGATGAAAAAAACAAAAAAACATCATGCCCCGCAGCACAATGCCGTTCGTTCTCGCGCTGCGCGTCGTCAGCTCAAGATTTTTACTGCCGGGCCTCGGCGTACATTGCATAAAGTTGTTGCAGCTCCCGGTGCTCAGCGACGTTCACAAGAAATGACCGGCGCAGTTCCGCGTCCGCAATATGGTCGGCATACTCCAACAAAAGCGCGTGTCCCTGAGCCAAAATTTCGACGGCGCGCGGGTGCTGGTGCGCGCACAAGACGCGGCAGCAGGCGAGATAGCTGATGAACGGTTCGTCCAAGCCCGCGCGGCGCTGCATTGTCAGGATCTCTATAATCGCTTCGGCATGTGTTCGAGCCGCGGCTACATCTCCTTCGTAAGACGCGACATTCGCCAGACCGGCGTGCGCTTCCGCTGCCAGCGTTGGCGCCGCCAGCTCTTGTGATAGGCATGCGGCTTGTCGGTAGGACTCGCGCGCTTCCGACATATACGCCGCCGCCGCCGCCGCGTGCCCCGAAACAATAAGCGTGGCTGTCACGTCATAGCGATTGCCCAGCTCTTGAGCAAGTTGGCGAGCTTGTTCCGCGTGAGCCCGAGCAGGTCCGGGCTCACCCAAGTGTAAGGACAGCAAGGCGCGTGTAAACAGGGCATAGCTCTGGATCTTGGGTGAACGCACCGACTCTATTTTCTCATCCAGACTGGCGAGCCGTCGCCGCGCGCTCGCGGCGTCACCCAGATAGAGTTCGAGCCGACTCAGAAATGCCAATGCGCTTAACTCGTCCACGGATCCGACCTCGCCCAGAATCGCCAGGGCACGCTTGAACAGCTCGCTTGCCCCGTCATAGTCTCCCAACATTCTCAAGGTCTCGCCAAGCTTGAGCTCTACCAAGCCCAAGGCATGATAATCACCAATGCTTAGCTGGATACTCTGCGCCTGCTCCAGGTATGCGCGAGCGGATGTATAGTCCCGGGCGTGGCAGGCGGTTTCTCCCAGATAGTACATGCAGGTTGCCTCGCCGTGCCTTTTTCCTCGCCTCTGACAAAGCTCCAGCGCGCGTTGAATGTGAAGGTTCGCCCCCACCAGATCACCCAAAGCCAGACTGACTAAAGTCAGACCCTGCTCGCAAGCCCACCCTACATTCCAGAGCAACTCGCCGGGATAGTCCTGACGATACTGTTCACTCAACGCCAGAGCGCGTTCAAGCCGCGGGCGCGCCGTCTGAGGCGCCCCCGTCCGAAGAGGGGTGATACCGTGCAACAACTCACCGAGGATCGCGCCTTCCATACCTTCGCTCGGCGCCAACGCCATCGCCTCCTGTGCCACCGCCAGCGCCCGTTCATGCTGCTTGACCAGGTGGAGCGTATAGGCGTGCATCGCCAGCAGTTTGCTCAAGAGCGCCACGTACCCGGGCGCTGTGGCATCGGTGTCCTGATTGGGCGGTGGATCTCGCAGGCGTTCCACAGCTTGTCCAAAGGCGCGCTCGGCTTCCACCCACCGTCCGGTCATAAAGTAAAACAGCCACAAGCTAAAGGCGGTGCGATTCAGCCGGTCGAGGTCGCCGTGCACTGTCGCCCACGCCCACGCCTGGGCAATGTGGACCGCTTCGGTCCTGGCTTGGTGCATGGCAGCTGCGGCATCAAGCGAGTCAATGCGCGTCTCAAAGCCCTCCAGCAGGTCAAGATAAAACGCGGCGTGGCGCGCCTCGACCGCCTCGCGCTCGTGACTGTCTCGGTGGAGCTGTTCCGCCGCGAATTGACGCACCATGTCGTGCATTTCATAAACGCCGCCGGCGCCACGCGCCCAATTCCACCGCAAAAGCGACTTGTCCACCAGTCCGGTCAAATCACGTTGTGAGACCTGTGCGACAGTCTGTGCCGCGTCGCGTGTGAACGCGTCGCGAAATACCGACAAGCGCCGCAGGGCTTGGCGCTCACCATTGTTCAGCAGCTGCCAGGACCACAGTAACATACCGCGCACACTGCGCGCCCCGGGGAATACGTCCGACTCTTCAGGCGACAGAAAATCAATACTGTGTTCAATTTCCGCCGCGACCTCGGACGCGGTGAGAAGCTCGAGCCGGACCGCTGCCAGTTCAATTGCCAATGGCATGCCTTGCGCCAGGTCGCAGATGCGCAGTACGGCGGTAAGGTTGGTCTCATTGAGGACGAACGCGGGACTTGACCTGCGGGCGCTCTCGACGAGAAGCTGCACCGCCGGCGCCGCAG
Source organism: uncultured Anaerolineales bacterium (assembly GCA_964644955.1). Classification (GTDB taxonomy): domain Bacteria; phylum Chloroflexota; class Anaerolineae; order UBA4142; family SHND01; genus SHND01. The sequence continues at coordinate 29,661 of CAZXYP010000011.1, forward strand.
TCGCTTCCGCAAGATCTGTTCCAACCGTATAGTCCAACCCCTCAACCCGAAAGATATGCTCACCGGGAATGTTGCTCCGCACCCGGGACGTGCTGAGCACTTGAACCCCGGGTGCCGCCTCCAAGAGCTCGACCATGGCGCGTCTGGCGCTGTGTTCGACCTCTTCAACCCGAAACTGATTCGGCAAAGAGAGAAGGTTTTCGAATCCATCCAAGACGAGGAGCGCCCGGCGTGACTTGAGCGCGCGCAGCACCTCAGCCCAGAGCTCATCGTTCTGTGACGTTAGCGCCAGAGTATTGGCAATCGCCGACGCGAGGGGATTTGGCTCCGAGTTGCACACCAGCGGCACAAAATAGACTCCATCGCGGTAAGCGTCAGCGTGCGCTCTGGCTGCCTCGATTGCGAGGCGCGTTTTGCCCATGCCGCCGATGCCGAGCAAGGTCAACACACGCACACCCGGTTCTCCCAGGCGCGCGCCAATCTCTGCGAGCTCGCGCGTGCGCCCGATGAATGGCGTGAGCGGAGAGGGAAGGACGCGGGTAGGCAATTCACGCGGTGAGTCGCCAAACGCACTATCGCGAATGCGCTCATAGACCGCACGGGTTTCGGTGGAGGGTTCAAGCCCCAGTTCGGCGGCAAGCACGCGCCGGCATGTCTCGTATCGAGCGAGGGCGGCGCTGCGATATCCCATGGCAGCCAGCGCGCGCATCAAGTGGCGGTGTCCCTCTTCATACCAGGGTTCCAGCAACACCTGCCGCTCCGCATAGACCTGCGCCTCTGTATAGTCGGCTGTTTCCAGAGCATGGCGCACGAGGATTTCAAGGGCATCCAATGCGCGGCGGTGCAAGTGTTCGCGTTGATAGAGACTCCACTCGTTGAACGGCTCGTTGTCTTTGAGTGTGAACCCGCCGTGGAAATCCCCTTTGTAAAACGCGCTCTCCGCGTGCAGACGACTGAGGCAGGCAGGGCAGCTCTCGACCTTCTCGTGCCGGTGGGTGGCGCACGCTGTCAGGAGATTCTCAAAGTGCTTGACATCGGCATCCGCGCTGGCGGAATCGAACTGCACGGAGCTGGAGGTGATGTGAAGATAACGCGTTTCGTCCCGGTCGCGGATGGCGCGACGAAGACGCGCAAGCTCCTGGCTAAGATTCTGGCGGGACGCGGCTTCGGGGTGGTCGGGCCAAAGCAGCGCGGCAAGCGCCTCGCGGCGGTGCGGACGATCGGCTTCAAGAACCAAATATGCGAGTAAAGCCCGCGCCCGCGCGGTAGCAAATTTGACGGGCTGACCGTCCAGTGTCACATGGAAGGTGCCCAGAAAGGCAAAGGTGAGAGACATGGTCGAGTGTGTCAAGCGGCAGTCAAACCGCAACGCACACAATACGCAATTTTCAGTCTATCATAAACTTTTGCCGTCCGCAATCAACTTTTGTCAGACTTTTGTCAGAGTCCTTTGCTATACAAGACCCATGCTTTCAGAATCTCGTCGAGACCTCTACCATTCGTACCTGTTGCGTCTGACACGCGCCGACAAAGTGTCTCCATGGCAAGCATCGCTGCAAAGCACAGCCAACGGCGAGACGCGCGCTTTTGCGGACCTCGACACTCTGTGGGCGTTTCTGTTGCAGGAAATAGAATGCGGCGATGACTCGCACCTCTTGCAGAGCCAAGCGCCGAACACGCATCCTCAAAATCAAGAACAGACAAACACGATGTAACCAGCGATAGTCGGACGATTGATTCTTGTTCCGTTCTCATCCGGAAAGGATAACCCATGCCACGCTTCATCAAATTTTCAACCACGTCTCTGCGCCTCGCGATTGTCGCTCTCGCTTTCTCGTTTCTGTTTACTCTGGCAGGCAGTGTGTCGGCGGCGGGGGCGTGGGAATATGTCGGCAGCCCCGGGTTCAGCACGTTCAACATCAGTAATCCCGCGCTGGCGTTTGACAGCAGCGGGACTCCCTATGTGGCGTTT
>CAZXYP010000011.1:31642-34811 GCA_964644955.1 uncultured Anaerolineales bacterium
CCCAATCCCCCGAGTTCAGTAGGCAAATTGACCGTCAAAAAGTTTGACGGGACGAATTGGGTTACCGTCGGGTCCCGGGGTTTTTCGCCGACCCAAGTCTCTAATGTGACGATTGCCATAGATGGCACCGTTCCGTATGTAGCATACACAAGTAATACCGCTCCCTACAAGGCGAACGTGATGAAGTTCGAGTCCGGCAGTTGGACGGATCTGAATTCGTCCGGTTTGCCGGGGCAATTCGTTGATTCTCCTTCGCTGGTGGTAGATGCAGGCACGCCCTATCTTGCCTATGTGGACACCACCTCTCCTGCGACTGCCAGAGTGATGAAATTTGAAAGTGGCGCGTGGACACAAGTTGGCTCATTCGCAGCAGGATATGTTACTTTCGGCTCTCTCGACATCCGCATCCATAACGATGCGCTATACCTCGCGTACATTGACAGTGACAACTCTGATAAACTTACAGTCAAAAAATTCGAGAGCGGGACCTGGTCCCTTGTCGGTACGGCGGGTTTTTCGGCCGATGTTCCGGGATTCATTTCGCTCGCGGTGGACAGCAGCGGCACACCGTATGTTGCCTTTCAGGACGCGAGCGGAAAAGCCACCGTCATGAAATTTAATGGCACGAGTTGGGGACCGGTTGGTTCCGGAGTTATATCAACCGGCATCGCGTCATATATCTCGCTCGACATTGATTCCACCGGCAAGCCGTACGTGGCTTTTCAAGATGGCGATAACGGCAGCAAAGCCACGGTAATGAAATTCGATGGCACATCGTGGAGTGCGCTCGGTGGGGCAGGGTTCACCGAGGGCGTGGCGCAGGAACCTTTGCTCCGGCTGTATGACGATACGCCGCACATGGTCTTTTCGTTATTAGGCAGTCCTTATTGGGGCGTTCTCATGAAATACGACCTGTCCCCGACCGTGACTGCGTTTGCGGCAACTGATGTTTCCAACACGTTCGTCGTGCCAATCACAACTTTTACCGGCAGTGGCGACAACCCTATCACCGGCTATATAGTGACCGAGTCTGCCACAAAACCGTCGGCAGGAGATTCCGGTTGGAGCGGCACTGCCCCGGCAACCTATACCGTCTCGGGGCTCGGGACCTATACGCTTTATCCCTGGCTCAAGGATTCGGCAAACCGCGTCTCGCGCGTTTACGGCTCGCCCGCGACGGTGCATGTAACCGCGACTGCGGTCACGGTCGCAAACAGCGCAGACAGCGGCGCCGGTTCACTTCGCCAGGCAATTGCAAATACGACTTCGGGTGGAACGATCACCTTCAACAGCAATGCCACCATAAACCTCAATAGTCCCTTGACCATAGATCGCGATTTGACGATTGACGGCAAGACCAAGACCATTGTCCTCGACGGGCTGAATAACACCCGTGTCATGGAAATTAACAGTGGCAAGACGGTAACGCTCGACACACTCACCATTCAAAATGCCAAGACTACCGGGGATGGGGGCGCTGTGCTGAACGATGGTAACTTGCGTGTCAAGGACAGCGCCTTTACCAACAATCATGCGGACTATAGCGGTGCCATTGCCAATTCTCCGGGCGCGAGTCTGATATTGGATAGGAGTTGGTTCACCGGCAATTCGGCAGACATTTCTGGTGGAGCGATTTACAATTATCTCGGCGACGTTGACATCACAAATTCCACATTCAGCAACAACAGCGCGGATTCGGGCGGCGCAATTTTTAACGACACAAATGGGACATTGAGTATTACGGACAGCACCCTGGAGAATAATACGGCGGACGACAGCGACGGTGGCGCGATCTATAACCTCGCCGGGACGATGACGCTAACCCGCACTACGGTTGAGGGCAATACAGCACAGGACCGCGGCGGTGGGATCAAGACCGAGAGTCCTCTAAATATCACAAACAGCACAGTCAAGGACAATAGCGCGGGGAGGGGCGCCGGGATATTCAATATCAATGCGCCGTTGTTCATGGCGGGCAGCAGCGTGAATACGAATATCGCATACTATGACGGCGGCGGGATTTACAGTGAGGGCGGGACGGTAGAAGTGACGAGCAGTAGCACCGTGAATGGGAATACGGCGACGACCGGAGACGGCGGCGGGGTTTTTGTTACGGGCGCGACGGGACTGTTGAAATTGACCGGCGCGAGTCTAACTCTAAATACGGCGGGGCGCGACGGCGGGGGCGTGCATGTTGACACGGATAGTGCATTTGAGATTACCGGCGGCTCGCTGACGAATAATAATGCGGCACAGGATGGCGGCGGTCTGCGGAGCAAGGGCGCGGGCGGCGTCACCGGCACCACATTTAGCGGCAATGGCGCGGGGCGGAATGGCGGCGGCGTTTTTTACGGAGGAGAGGGCGTGTCGTTCATTGCCGAGAGCACGGTGAGCAGTAATACGGCGGCACAGGACGGCGGCGGGATTTATAATGAACAAACCGACCCCGTTAATGTGACCAAAACCACGTTGAGCGGAAATGGCGCGACGAACGGGAGCGGCGGCGGGATTTTTAACAAACCCGGCGCCACGGTAAATGTGAACAGCAGCACCGTGAGCGAGAATACGGCAAAATTGGATGGCGGCGGCATTCGCAGCAGCGGCGCGGCGCGTCTTACCTTGTCCGCGCTGAGTGGAAATGTTGCGCGCCGTGATGGCGGGGCAATCGCCATCCAGGGCGGCAGCGCGTCTGCGGTCACAAACAGCACGGTGAGCGGAAACACGGCGGGAGAGGATGGCGGCGGAGGCGGCGGGATATATACCGACCACACGGGCACGTTGGAGATTGCCAACGTGACATTGAGCGGCAATACGGCTCCCGCCAACAGCGGCGGCGGCTTGTCGCACAGGAATACGGCGGACCCGGACAGTATCCTCAATCTGAGGAACACGATCATTGCGAACAGCCCGACGGGCGGCGACTGCAAGACGACAGGCACGGTGACGGGCAAGAACAACCTCATCAAGGACACAGGCGCGAATGCGTGCGACCTGACGGACGGCGCGAATGGCAATCTCATTGGACGCGAGCCGCGCCTCACTCCGCTTGCCAGCTATGGTGGACTTACCAAAACGCATAAACCGGAGAATGACAGCCCCGCCATTGACGCGGGCGATCAAGCGACCTGCGATGATGTCAATACCGTAAACAGACTCGACCAACGCGGCA
>CAZXYP010000012.1:0-34618 GCA_964644955.1 uncultured Anaerolineales bacterium
TTATCCGAAAGAGGTCACTTTTTATTAATCGTCAACGGACTTTGCAACAGCCGTGGACCATATTGATCCAAATGAAACATTCCGGTATTCGACCCGCGCTGCGCCGTGTCGAATCCGGAATGTTCGGTTGCCTGTGTGCTATCGGAATCTGCTCTCGCGCGGCTTTAATTCACATGCTCGAGCGAATGTGCGACGGGCAATTCGCGCTCGTGTCCGTTCATTTCCGGCAGTGTGGCTTTCGGTTCCAGCGCCGCATTCCATACATCCTCGACGCGTTCGGCGAGGATAAATTTCATGTCCTTGCGAATCTCGTCCGGCAATTCTTCCAAATCGCGTTCATTCCGATTCGGCAAGATGACCGTGTCCAATCCCGCGCGATGCGCCGCCAAAACTTTTTCCTTAATGCCGCCGACGGGCAAAACGCGTCCGCGCAGGGTAATCTCACCCGTCATGGCGATATTGTCCTTGACGCGGCGATTGGTAAACAACGAGGCGAGCGCGGTTGCCATCGTCACGCCGGCGCTCGGTCCATCTTTTGGAGTCGCGCCTTCGGGGATGTGCAAATGCACGTCGCTTTTCTCAATCATATCCGGCGGAATCCCCAACTCTTGCGATTTGGAACGCACATACGAAAACGCCGCTTGCGAAGATTCGCGCATCACGTCGCCCAATTGTCCCGTCACGAGAAAACCTTTTCCGCCGGGCATTCGCGTGGCTTCGATAAACAGAATGTCGCCGCCTACCGGCGTCCACGCCAAACCGGTCGCCACGCCGGGCGTTTCGGTGCGCTCACGCACTTCGTTGTAAAAGCGCGCTTTGCCCAACAACTGTCGCGTCAAGTCGGGGGTTACGTGGAACGGCGTTGTTGCGCCTTCGGCAATTTTGGTCGCCAATTTACGGACGACGCGTCCGATTTCGCGTTCCAGATTGCGCACGCCCGCTTCACGCGTGTAATCGCGAATGATGGTCCGAATCGCGTCATCGTCAAAGGATGCTTCTTCGGGTTTGAGGGCATTCTCTTCCAATTGACGCGGAATCAAATAGCCCTTGGCGATTTGTGTTTTTTCGTAATCGGTATAACCCGACAACGGCAAAATCTCCATGCGGTCGCGCAGCGGTCCCGAAATAGTTTCGAGCGTATTGGCAGTGCAAATGAAAATCACTTGCGACAAATCATAATCCACGTCGAGATAATGGTCGCGGAACGTTTTGTTTTGCGCCGGGTCCAACACTTCGAGCAAGGCAGACGAAGGGTCGCCGCGATAGTCCGCGCCGATTTTGTCCACTTCATCCAACATAATGACCGGATTTTTGGTCCCCGCGCGTTTGATAGATTGAATCAAACGCCCCGGCATTGCGCCAATGTATGTGCGGCGGTGGCCGCGAATTTCTGCTTCGTCGTGCATCCCGCCGAGCGACATGCGAATAAATTTCCGTCCCAACGCGCGCGCCACCGATTGCCCCAGCGAGGTCTTGCCGACGCCGGGCGGTCCGACGAGCGTGAGAATCGAGCCGCGATACGTGCGCGCTGCATCATTCTCGCCTTCGTCTGTATCGCTGTGCAAACGTTCGGCGCGGAGTTTTCGCACCGCGAGATATTCCAGAATGCGCTCTTTGATTTCCTTCAAATCGTAATGGTCTTCATCCAAAATCTTGCGCGCGTTCGGAATGTCGAGATTGTCCTCGGTAGTTTTGTTCCACGGCAAATCCACGAGCCAATCCAAATACGTTTTGATAACGTGATATTCGGCGGCAGCGGGAGGCATCGTCTTCATGCGATCCAGTTCGCGGCGCGCTTCCTTTTCCGCTTCGGTGGACATGCCCGCTTCCGCAATCTTTTTTTCGTACGCTTTGATTTCGGCTTCTTGTTCGCTGCCCTCGCCGAGTTCTTTTTGAATCTGCTTCATCTGCTCCCGCAGAATATATTCGCGTTGATTCTTTTCGATTTCGGCTTGCGCCTGCCCGGAAATCTTTTTGCCGAGTTCCAGCACATCCACTTCTTTGGTCAGCAGCGCGTCGAGTTTTATGAGTTTCGCTTCGACGTCGTTGAGTTCCAGCAAATCTTGCGCGTCCGCGAGGTCAATGCGCAAACTCGTCGCAATCATGTACACGAGTTGCCGCGGGTCTTCGACATTCAACGCCGCCATCAGTAATTCTTCGGGCAAGGTTTGCGACAAATTGACTAATCTGCGAAACAGCTCGACCGTGTTGCGCATCAATGCTTCGACCTGCACATCCTTGTTGATCGTTTCGGGCGCCAATTCGATTTTTGCTTTGAGGTACGGCTCGAGCGCCGAAAATTCACGAATGCGAATGCGTTCGATGCCTTGCACAATCAAACGCACCGTGCCGTCGGGTGCGCGCAGCATTCGATGAATGATAGCGGCAGTGCCGACCTCGTACAGGTCGTCCGGACCGGCGTCCTCAAATTTATCCGTCTTGATGGTGACGAGTCCAATCAACCGATTTGGTTCTTTGACGACATCATCCACCAGCCGCAGCGAACGCGCCTGCCCCACATTCAGCGGCAGCACAGTCAACGGATAGACTACGACGCCTTTGAGCGGCAGAATCGGCAGCTCTTCGGGAATAACGGGGCTTGAATTTGTTTCGGTTTCGTGCGTTTCAGCTTCTTCGGATTTGTTCTTTTTAAAAATAGGCATCTTTTTTCCCCTCACTCACTCAATACACTGTTTGTTTGGTCAAGTCAATGTTCTTTTTTGCTCTGCACCGCAATCGTGCGAATTTCTGGTTTAAGTTTGGGCAGGGCGATGGTCAGAAACCCGTCCTTGTATTCGGCGGCAATCACATCCAAATCATATTGCCCCGGCAAATAAACTTCACTGGAAAAATCACCGTATTGCACTTCGAGACAATGTGCCATCGCGCGGCGATGCTTGTCAGACCGCGTGCCGCTAATGCGGAGTATCTTGTCGCTGAATTCTACTTGAATTTGGTCGGGGTCCATTCCCGCAATTTCGACGAGGATCACCACGGCATCCTCTGTCTCGTAAACATCGGTAGGCGGTCGCCACATTGACGGCGGCTGCCCGCTGTCTTGCAGCATGAGCGAACTTAACATGCGGTCCATGCTCCGGGAAAAACCGATAAACTCTTCGAACGAATCCTTGTAACGTGCCATCGTGTGTTCCAACCTTGACAATGAGATGGTAATTTTGTTGCAGTCTTGATATCACAATGCTACAGCGATTTGTCGTGCATCCCCCTCAATTCTTACGTCTGCCGCCTGCGATTGTAACACCCGGCATGGGGCTGCCTCGCTCTCTGTCGGGCATTCGGGCGAGAATGGCGGTTCAGGATTCGCTTTTGGGGCATTTTGCGGGAGACGGCACTCCGATGATCGCGCAAAATTATGGAATTTGGTAGGTTTTTTGGGAAAAATTGCACAAAAGTATTGACGACAGAGTACTAACATCGTATAATGCACTTGAGACGGCTCGCCCTGTCTCAATTTTGTTGCCATTCGGCATCGGGGCGAGCTGTAATTATGTAAAGCAACAGCAGATTTGGATGTCACGTCAGGGTGGGCGTACGTAAAATCGGCTAGGTAGGTGACGGGAATGACAAAGCAAGTTACGCGCAGGACGCAAATTACGATTTCTTCAAAACCAAGTCGGGCACGCAGCGGGAGTGGAAACGGCAATGGACATCGTTTGAAGCCAACGACTCGTGTACGAAAAGAAGCGGTGGTGGTCACAAGCCAAACGACCAAACCGCAGCCCGCGCAAGCTGCCGCGCGCGCCATTGTGCAGCAGCTCTTGGAAAAAGGCAAGGCGCAGGGCTGGTTGTCGCAAGACCAAATCATGGCGGCGCTCCCCGAAGCCGAGTCCAACATGGAACAGCTCGAAGAGGTGTACATCATCCTCTTTGAAGAAGGGATTCAACTCGTTGATTCGAGCCAGGACTTGGATGCGGCAAAGCAAGAGTCAATCGAAGAACCGACGCAGGTGGACCTGAACGAAATCGGCATTGACGATACCGTTTCCCTCTACCTGAAAGAAATTTCGCGCATCCCACTTTTGCGCGCCGAACAAGAAGTCGAGTACGCCAAAGGGATGGAGACGGGCAAACGCGCGCGCCAGCAGTTGAACCGTTCCTCGGGTGTCACTGCGGCGGAACGAACCAAGTTGGAAGCCAAAATCCGCGAAGGCGAACTTGCGCGCCAGAAATTGATCAAAGCGAACTTTCGCCTTGTCGTTTCCATTGCCAAGAAATATATCGGGCGCGGCGTTTCCTTTCTGGATCTGATTCAAGAAGGCAATATCGGTCTGATTCGCGCGGTCGAAAAATTCGATTACAAACGCGGTTTCAAATTTTCGACCTACGCGACGTGGTGGATTCGTCAAGCCATTACGCGCGCGATTGCGGACCAGGGGCGCACCATTCGCGTGCCTGTCCACATGTGCGAACGCATCAACAAATTGACGCGCGTTTCGCGCCAATTGGTGCAGGAACTCGGCCGCGAACCGACCCCGGACGAAATTGCCAAAGAACTTGGCACGACGCCGAAAAAAGTGGAACGCATCATCAAAATTTCACAGCGTCCGTTGTCGCTCGAAATGCCCGTGGGTGAAGAACAGGATTCGCATCTCGGCGATTTCATTCCCGACGAATCCACGCTCGGTCCGACCGACGCGGCGTCGCATCAACTTTTGCGCGAGCAGATGGAAGAAATTCTCACGTCGCTCTCGCCGCGCGAAGGGCGAGTGCTGCAATTGCGTTTTGGGCTGAAAGACGGCAAGAGCCACACGCTCGAAGAAGTGGGCAAAAAATTCGGCGTCACACGCGAGCGCATTCGCCAAATCGAAGCCAAGGCATTGCGTAAATTGCGTCACCCGTCGCGTTCACGCAAATTGCGCGATTATCTGGAATAGACGATACAGATGAGGGGCGAGTCGAAAGACTCGCCCCTTTTTGTTTTGTGCGAAGGATTGGATAAGATTGCGCTATGCGAGTTTTGGTTCTCGGCGCCGGGATTCAAGGCGTTTGTGTCGCGCTGGCATTGCGTCAGCGCGGCATTCGTGTCACGTTGATAGACCGCATGTCCGACTTGATGCTGCGGACGAGTCTGCGCAACGAAGGGAAAATTCATCTTGGCTTTGTGTATGCGAATGATGCTACATTTCAGACACCGCCGTTGATGCTGCGCGCCGCGCTCAAGTTTGCGCCGCTGCTCGATGGTTGGCTGGAAACCAAGGTGAATTGGCGCGCGCTTTCGTCGCTGCCGTTTTTGTATCTGCTGGCGCGCGACTCGATGCTGGCGTCGCCGCAATTGAAGGCGCATTACGCGCGCGTGCAAGCGTGTTTTGATGAAATGGGCGCATCGGGGGAAGCGTCAAATTATTTGGGTCATGATTTGCGCGGCATGGCGTTGTGGCGACCTGCGCCGCTGGATGCGCGCAAGTGGTTTGCGTCCGAACACATTGTGGAATGTATAGAAACTCGCGAACTTGCATTGGACGGCGATAGATTTCGCGCGCTCGTTCGCGCGCGGGTACATGCTTTCTCTGAAATTACAACGCGCTTTGGACATACGGTGGAAACGATTGAGCGGACCGCGCAAGGGTTCCGCGTGCACGGCGCGCGGAACGACGGAACGGTTTGGAAGGATGAGACGGAAATTGTGGTCAACTGCTTGTGGGATGGTCGCCTCGCGTTGGACCGTCAGCTGGGCATCGAACCGCGGCGCGCTTTTGTGATGCGCCTGAAGTATCGGTTGCTTGGTGCACTTGCGCCGGCGCTGTCGGGTATGCCTTCTGCGACGATGGTCGTCGGACCTTACGGGGATGTGGTTACGTATCCCGACGGAGCCGCGTATTTTTCTTGGTACCCGACCTGTATGCGCGGTTGGAGTCAAACGGTTGAACCGCCCGCTGAATGGGACGCCGCGTGCGCAGGCAATCCGTCCGAAAGCGCGGCAAAGTCGGTGGCGCGCGAAACGATGGATGCGTTGGAGCGTTTGATGCCGGGAATTTCGGCGAGTCGAATTGATGTCGTGGACGCCGGCGTTATTTATTCGTGGGGTGAGACCGACATTCACGATTACGCCAGCGCGCTGCACCAACGCCACGAAATCGGGTTCACCGCGCACGACGGCTACTATTCCATAGACACGGGGAAATTCACGTGTGCGCCGCTTTTCGCGCACGAATTGGCGGAGCACTTGAATGGTTGAGCCGCCGGTCACTCTTGCGCTGCCCCTTTTCAAGTCCAATCGCTTTCTGGGCATTATCATCGAGAATTTGGAAACGCTGGATTATGGCAATCTCGAAATCCTTATTTCGGACCGGCACTGTGCGGACGATGCGCTGGAGAAATTGAAGGCGCGTTTTGGTCACGATGCGCGCTTTCACTTTATCGCCGCGCGCGATGAAATCAATTGGGTCGAACATTTCAATTTGCTCTTGAGCGCGGCGACGGGCAAGTATTTTTTTTGGATGATGCACGACGATTCGTATCCGCCGAATTATGTGCGCGCGTTGGTGGAACCTCTGGAACAATATCCCGACGCGGTTTTGGCGTACGGCGGCTTGGAGGCGCTGCATGATGATGGCACGCGACTACTCTATCGCCCGGACGCGAGTTTCGCCGGGGTTGGCGATTGGACCCTGCGTGAAATTTTCCGCCGTTTTCTTGCGGAGCATTTGCTGCTGGCGGTGCGCGGAATCTATCGCCGCGCAGCGGTGCTGCGTTCGGGCATTTTGATTCTACCGACGCGCGATTTGTTTGCCGCAGACTTTGTTTGGACATTTGCGACAGCGTTTGTCGGGCGGTGGGTGTGTGTGTCGGAAGTGATGGTTCAAAAACGATTTTATCCTACAAGCGCGCTGGCGCATTGGAAATCGCATACGGCGCGGCATACGTTTTCGGAAATGGTTGTGCTGCGAAAATATCTTGTCTCGCCCGCGCGCAATGTTCGGGGCAAACTGCGCGGCGTATGCGTGATTGCGGTGTGGGCGGCGATACGTTTGAGCGGAGATTTTTTGTATTGGACGGGCATGCATGCGTGTTTGCACAAGCCATTGCAAGGGATGCTCGACCGGTGGCTGCGACTTTGATTGGTTGACGGCAATGCAATGCCTATGCCCTATGCCGCGATGCTTTGCATCGCACAAAAACTTGTGATAAAATCTGCAATCGTTGTGAGCGCAAGACCCGCTGTCTTTTTACGGCTTGCGCGTTCTACGCAAACGCACTGTCGCGCCGCGTCCGTTTTACGGCGCGGCGTGACGTTTTTTTTGCATCGCGAACGCGATGTTCCGACAATACATTCTAAGCCGATGCAAATCGCTGACGGATTTGCGTCTTTTGAAAGGAGTCTGCGGAATGGATTATTCGAGTTGGCTTTGGATTGTTCCCATATCCGGCATACTAGCCGTGGTGTTTGTCGCGTATTTGGCGTGGGATGTCTTGCGCCGCGATGAAGGCACGGCAGAAATGAAAGCGGTCTCGGCGACGATTTATGAAGGCGCCATCGCATTTATTCGACGGCAGTACGCGACGATTGCGGTGCTTGCCGTTGTCGTTGCCATCATCATTGGTGCGCTTGTTGCCACCGAACAAGTGACCGAGACAAATATCAAAGGCATTAATCTGGGTTGGATGACCGCTGTCGCCTTTTTGGTCGGCGCGGCAGCCAGCGCGTTAAGCGGCATTATCGGCATGTATGTTGCCGTGCGCTCGAATGTGCGCGTGGCGAGCGCGGCGCGTTCGGGTGTGGCGCAGGCGTTGAACGTGGCGCTGCGCGGCGGCGCAGTGTCCGGTTTTCTTGTCGTCGGACTTTCGCTTATCGGTGTGGCGACAATGTTTGTGTTGTACGGCGGTTTGGAACATCCCGAAATCGCGCCGTACTTGATTGTGGGGATGGGCTTTGGCGCGAGTTTTGTCGCGTTGTTTGCGCAATTGGGCGGTGGGATTTATACCAAAGCCGCGGATGTTGGCGCGGATTTGGTGGGTAAAGTCGAAGCGGGGATTCCCGAAGATGACCCGCGGAATGCCGCCGTCGTCGCGGATTTGGTGGGTGACAATGTCGGCGACTGTGCGGGGCGCGGCGCGGATTTGTTTGAATCCACCGTTGCCGAAAATATCGGCGCGATGATTTTGGGGGTCGCGATTGCGGCGGTGAGCGGCAATCCGATTTGGATTTTCTTTCCGCTCATCATTCGCGCGTTCGGTCTGATTATTTCGATTGTGGGTGTGGTCGCGACGACGAGTTTCCCCGGCATCAAATACAAAGAAGGCGAAGAGCCGACGAACGCGTTGTATCGCGGTTTTGCCGTGGCGGTCATTCTTTCCGCCATCGTGTTGGCGCTCGTGACGTATCCGCTGCTTGGCAGTTGGTGGTTTGTGTTGGCGGGCTTGATTGGGCTGCTCAACAGCGTCGCGTTTGTCATTATTACCATGTATTACACCGAAGGACGTTTTCGACCGGTCAAAGATATTGTGCAGGCGAGTTTGCGCGGCACCGGTCCAAATATCATTACCGGTTTCGCGGTCGGTTTGGAAAATACCGCGCTGCCGGTGATTTCGGTTGGGATTGCGCTGCTTGGCGCGTACTGGTGCGGCACGCAAGCCGCCGCGCAATTGGGCATCGAGCCGTATATTGCGGGGGTCTATGCGACCGCCGTGGCGACGATGGGGATGTTGATGACTGCCGCGTTTATTCTGGCGATGGACACGTTCGGTCCGATTGTGGACAATGCAGGCGGCATTGTGGAAATGTCCGGCGCGCCGGAAGAGGTGCGTCGCGGCACCGATGCGCTCGATGCCGCGGGCAATACGACCAAAGCATTGACCAAGGGGTATGCCATCGGTTCGGCGGCGCTTGCGGCGTTCTTGCTCTTTAGCGCGTATCTCGATAAGGTTGCGTTGGTCAAGCAGGTGACGCAAGGCGTGCTGCCGGAATCGGAAGCGGGCAAAGCGATTTTCGCGGCGGCGCACGTGGTGAATCTCGGCAAAGTGGAGGTCTTTGTCGGCGCAATGCTCGGCGCGATGCTGATTTTCCTCTTTAGCGCGTTGGCGATTCGCGCGGTCGGTTCGACGGCGGAAAAAATCATTGAAGAAACGCGCCGTCAATTCCGTGAAGACCCGGGCATCATGGCAGGTACGAGCAAGCCGGATTACGCGCGCGCGGTGGATATTACCGCGCGCGGCGCGCTGCGCTCGATGATCGCGCCTGGTGTGCTGGCGGTCGGCGCGCCGATTCTCATCGGCATTATTTTGCGGTGGGAGGCGGAGGCGGGTTTGCTGATGGTCGGCACGATTGCGGGTATCATTCTCGCGACTGTGTTGAACAACAGTGGCGGCGCGTGGGACAATGCGAAAAAGTGGATTGAATCCGAAGGCGTGTTGAATCCCGTCACCGGTCAACTCGAAAAGAAAAAGAGCGAGGCGCACAAAGCCGCCGTCGTCGGCGATACGGTCGGTGACCCGTTCAAAGACACGGCGGGTCCTTCGATTCACGTGTTAATCAAGTTGCTGGCGACCATTACGTTGGTGTTGGCGCCACTGTTCATCTGAAATCTCGCGAGGCGGCTCATGTGCCGCCTATTTTTTTGTATCGCTCACGGCTGCGCGATTTTTGAAAATACCCGTTGACAACACGCAATTCTGCGTGGTATAGTTTACTCGTCATGATGTTGGTTCATGGCGCTTGCGCCCGCGACAAGCCCGTTCGTTTGGTTCGTTATGGTTTCCCCTTTGTCAACTCGGCTGATTGTTTTTGCGGGTCTTGACCTTGAGCGTAGAGTTGTTGCGGCATTGAGCGATGCCGGTTGATGCCGCGGTCGGGAGAAAGGAGCGCCACCGCGCTTCCGCGCCACACTGCACGAGATTGCCAAATCTATATTCGCTTTATTGGCTCACCGATTCACCCCGGTTCAATTCCTGCGATTGGACCGCGCTCAAAGGAGACCCGAACATGTCCGGTCACGGCCCGCGTCTTTACGTGGGTAACCTTCCGTATCAAATCACAAGTCAAGAACTCCAAGACTTTTTTATGTCTGCCGGTCAAGTGACCGATGTTGCCATCGTGATGGACCGCGAGACAGGACGCTCGAAAGGTTTTGGGTTTGTGGAATTTGCAACCGAAGAAGACGCCGCACGCGCGCAATCCATGTTTAACGGCGCACAATTTCGCAGCCGCACGCTCAAAGTAGATCTCGCCAAGCCGCGCGAGAACAAGCCGCGCGACAACAAACCGCGCGGCGGCGGCGGCGGCGGAAGCAATTTCGGTTAGGCGTACACGTCAACGACAATGCTGCGCGATCAGAGGACGCGCAGCATTTTTGTTGTACAATAAAGCTATGGCGAATGAAAAACCGGAACCGCAAAACGAACGCGCGCGCTTGAACCCATTTCATTTCGAAAGCGCGGTGGATAAACAAATCCGCGAAGCGATGGAACGCGGCGAGTTTGACCATTTGAAAAATCAAGGCAAGCCGCTGAATTTGGCGCGCGACCCGAACGTGCCGCAAGACGTAGAAATGGCATACCACCTGCTCAAGAACGCGGGTTATGCGCCGGATTGGATTGAAACGCGCGCGCAGGTGGAACGCGAACGCGAAAAATTGTTTGCGCCGCTCGCGCGTTTTTGCGCACACCCGCCCGCGTCCGAACCGGAACGCGCGCGCGTTCAAAACAAAATTATTACCGAATTTCGCGCGCACGCGGCGGAACTCAACAAACGGATTGATACCTACAATCTCAAAGCGCCAAACATGCAAGTGCATCTGCATCGCATACGGATTGAAGAAGAAATCAATGCCTTTCTCAAATAAGTGAGGCGTAAAGCATTCGCGCTTTACGCCTCACTTGTTTTTACGCGCCCGGCGCACCGCCAGGCGCAGCATGACGTTTTCAAATCGTTTCGGCGTTAAATGCCCGACCAATAACCATTCATCCGCACCTAACGCGCCGCTCAGTAACAACGTCGCGCCATACGCCAGCGTCGCGACGACGAGCGCGACAAATAAATTCTGCGGCACGAGAAAATACAGCACAATCCCCATCACGAATGCCGCGAACGCCGGACGCCAGAATATGTCCAGTATCGGGAGCGGCGGCATGTGTTTGCGTAACGCGTAATAGAACGGCGCAAGCAGCGCCAATTCCGACAACACGGTGACAAGCGCGGCGCCGCGATACGACAACGCCGGAATCGCAATCAAGTTTGCAATGATGTTGAACACGAGACCAATCAAAAACGCGCGCGTGAGAAAACGTTGTTCGTTGAGCGCAATCAATACGTAATGCACCACACTGTTGATGAAACTGAACGGCAAGAACCAAATCAACCATTGTAACGCAATCGCGGAATCGGGAATATAGGCGATACCCGCAAACAACAAGATTAACGGCTCGGCAATAAACATGGTCGTCACTGTAATCGGCAGCGCAATCCACAACAACAATTTCACCGAAAGCACCAACGCGCGCTGCATCGCGTCTGTCGAACTCGTGGACAGCCGCGACAACATCGGAAACAGCGCGAGGGTAAATTTCGACGGAATGAAATTTAGCGCATTCACGAACTTGTATGCCGCGTTGTAATAGCCCAAAACCGTCGCGCTGGTCAACGGCAACAACAAAAAGACATCAATCTTGAAAAACAAATTTGCCAGCAAATTGTTCAGCATTAACGGATACGATTCAAAAAACATCCAGCGCGCCAATTTACGGTCCGGGACAAAATGCGGTTTGAACAATAACCTCCGCACGAGATAATACATTACGCCGAGCGTAAAGAGATTCGTGAGAATGGAAACGCCCGCCAAACCGACAATGCCCCAGCCCGCCATCAAGACCGCGATTTGCAAGACCACACTCACCAGCGCGGTTGAAATCTCAACCGCCGTCGGATACTCGAATTTCTCGAACGCATAAAACATGCCCGACAATGCGCCCGCCAGATGGTTCGGAAAGAGCGAAACCCACAACAGCAGCATCGCCCAAATCGTTTCTTGGTTCAAATCGCCGAGGTAGGTATAAAACGCAATCACACCCGCGAGCAGAATGAGCGAAAGGAACGTCAAGCCCAGGCGCAGGATACTCGTATTGGTGAGAAATACATTTGCTTTGGAACGGTCACGCGACACTTCACGCGTAGATAAAATTCCCAATCCAAATTCCGTAATCGCGCTCAGAAAAAACCAAACCGTTACGGCAAACGCATAGCGCCCGTTGTTTTCGGGACCCAACACGCGCAAGACGACCAACGCGACGGCGAAATTAATGACCTGAATCAGCAGCGACGAACCCATCGGCACGAGCGAATTTTTTGCGACCGTGCGCACCTGCGATTCGCCCGCATTGACGCTCACGAGAAAGCGCTGCCACACCAACGCAACCAGCGCCAACAGCACCGCAATCACTGCCAGCAGTGACAACACAGAACCGATGCGAAACGAAATCGGCGAATATTTGAAGCGCACCGTGTGTTCGCCCGCAGGCACAACCACCGCGCGAAAATTTCCGTCCGCGCGATACAAGGGCGTATCTTGCCCGTCCAACTGCGCAATCCATCCGGGGAAATAGGTGTCGGTCAAAACCAGATACGCGGGCGCAGACAAATTGGTCTTGAGGATGACTTCACTGCCCGTGTATGCTTCGAACACGGGATTGACGCTGCCCACTGCTTCTTGTGCGAGTGGGGCAGGGGGCGCGGTCTCTAACCACACCTCGCGCGTCGGGTCGAGGTTTGGCAGTTCGCGCAGCAACTCGTCGCGATTTTCAAACACGCGGGCTTGGTTTACAAAAAACGCGCGCGGTAACACATTTTTGTTTTCGTAAATTTTTACTTGGTCGTCGTACACCAATTCATAGCCGGGATTCGGCACCTGGCGCGTGGTCACGATATATTTCACGCCCAACAAATTCAAGAGCGGCGAACTCAGCGGTTTGTAATCATAGAACGCCGCAATGCGGTTGTACAACAATTCCTCTTGCGGCGCGAGCGCGCGCATGTATTCGACATATTGTTTTGCAATAATCGAGTCATAGCCGCGAATGTCTTGAATCCCGAACGGCATTGCGCTGTTGGCGTTCAGCACTTTTTGTCCGGGCTCGTCATACGACGCGATGCGATACAACGATTTGTCTTGCTGTAGAAATTGAATCGAGGGGGGGGTGAAAGACGCGAGGTTCAAGTCCGCGCGCGGGTAAAAGCCGCTGCCCGCAACAAACAAATCCAGCGTCAACACAAATACCGCGCACGGTTTCCATACCGCAATGCCGCGCACCTTAAAATTCGCGCGCGCGAGCAAAAACACAATGCCTGCCAGCAGCACAAACGCGCCAAACAGAACCAGATTGCGCGCCTGATAGGACCAAAACGCCTGTCCCGTTTCAAACACCGGTTTCGCCAAATCCGACGCATTCACAAACGCATCGGCGAATTGCATAAACGATTCGCGCATTGCCCACGTTAACGCGAGCAAGAACAACACCAGCACGCCGCCTACGGCAAGCGCGCTGCCAATGACAGCAAGCGCGCGTTTTGAAATTCCGTCGGCAATCGCTTGCGCGCCGAGTCCCGCCAAAAACGCGATGCCGAGCGTCCACGGAAAAATCCAGCGAAACGCGGTATGCAGTTGACTCCATCCGGGCAAGCCGTAAAAGAGGATGGCATACAGCGGCGTGCCAAACATAAAGAGCAGCGACAAGACGACAAGGGTCAAAAAAAAGAATTTCGAATTTCGGGTTTTGGGTTTGGAATGGAATACGCCGACCCCCGCCAACGCGAGCGCGAGAATGCCGACATACGCACCCGCTTCCACATAATTTTTAATGCCCCAAAAAATGGTGCCTTGCGGCGCGGGCTTCCACGTGAAATCAAAAATATCAAAATACGCGTGATGCGTGGGATTGCCAAAAAAATCGGGAATGAAAAAGGTGAGGATTTGACGCGACGGCAGCGCCCAGCCCGCGACCTCTGCATACGTTGCAGACCCTTCGCGGAAATTCAGCCGCACCAATTCATACAGCGGCAATATCTGGATGGCGGCGAGCGTGAAACCCAACGCGACAATGGCGACCAGCCACGCGCCCGCGCGCAACGTGCCGCGCCAGTTCCACATTCGCGCGCGGAGTGACACATTCGCGCTCAAAACGCGCCACGCGGCATAGAACGCAGTCACCAATAAAATATAGTACGAGATTTCGACATGCCCCGCGAGGAATTGCAGCCCGATGAGAATGCCCGCGCCCAACGCGACAAACAATTGCCGCGCAAACGAATAATCGCCGGTCTCGAGTCGCTTGTTTTCTTCGCGCAGGGTCAATTCGACAAACGCCAGAATCGCGGGCAGCCATGCCGCCGCGCTCACCACCATCGGAAACACGACACTGACGACCATAAAGCCGCCAAAGGCGAAAAGGATGCCGCTCACGGTCGCGGCGAACGGACGCAAGCCCAATACGCGCGCGAGAAAATACATGGCGCACGCGGCGAGCCAATAATGCAGCGCCGCAAACACGGCGTACGCGTGCGTCAAAGGCAGCACAAGAAACAGGATTCCGAACGGATACAGCGCCGCGTTTTGCCCTGCCGCAAGGAACGGCTGCCCCGCAAAAATGTAAGGATTCCAAAGCGGCAGTTCGCCCGCGCGCAGCGATTCGTTAATGAAATTTTTCCACGCGTAATTTTCGAGAATGAGGTCATCGAGCAGCGGATTGTACGGCTGGGTTACGCCGTTTTGTGCGGCGAACGCCTGCCACGGGGGAATGCGATACAGGTTGTCGAACGGCACCAACGTTTGATTGCCGAACAGGACGGGGGCAAAAAAGAAAACCGCCAGCAGGAGAAAAAAGAGTACGGCTGCCGCGTCAAACCGTTTTGGACTGCCGTTCATTTGGTGACGTTGAATTGTTGCGTGACGAATGCGGAGCGATGTTGCATCCGTCCATAACGCGAGCGGATTTCCCACACCCGCGAGGCGGCTTCCCATTTTATCCGCATGGACATTTTGGATTTGCCGATGCGCCGGTCTTCAAAATAAATCGGATATTCCAAAATTCGCAGTCCGTTCTGTTCGGACAGGTATGCCATCTCGACCTGAAAGATGTAACCATTGGAACGCACTTGTGCAAGATTGATTTTTTCCAACGCCGCGCGCCGCCACAATTTAAAGCCCGCCGTCGCGTCGTGCACCTGCAAACCGAGAATCATTCGCACATACACGCTGTTTGCCCACCAACTCAGCAGGTAGCGCCAAAAACTCCAACGCTCATCCAGTTTTCCGCCGCGCACGTAACGCGAACCGACCACCACATCGTATTGTTCAATCTGCGCGAGAAATTGCGGCAGGTAATTGGGCGAATGAGAAAAGTCCGCGTCCATTTGCACGAGATAGTCCGCGCCGTTGTGCATCGCCACTTGAAACCCTTGCGTATAGGCAGTGCCCAATCCGGATTTGGCAGGACGATGCAGCACGCGAACGCGCGGCGCATATTCGCGACTCAATTCTTCTGCCAGTTCGCCGGTTCCGTCGGGTGAATCGTCGTCCACAATCAAAATATCCAAATCCCCAATCGGTAACGCGAGCAGCGCTTCCGTGATTGCGCGCAAATTATCCGCCTCATTAAAAGTCGGTATCACCACTGTAGTCTTCATTGGCAAAGATTATAATCGTAGAAACTCGATTCTCAAACCACGCCGCCGGATTCAGGCATTCACGCTCTCTCGCAACCCACAAGTGAATGCTTGTTCAAGTGTAATACTTGAATTTATTCTGGGCGCGCGCAAAGTAAACGCGCGCTTTTTTTTCAGCAAAATGATGTTCTTGCAAATGCGGCAAATTTTGAAAATTTCGCATGGGGTATGAATTTGCGCTTTTCTTAAGGTTCGCTATAATCCCCCCCTTGAATGTGTATTTGTTGTCAAGGACATACGAAAGCTGCATTCCATTGCGCGTTTGCATTTGTTTAGGAGTTTGCGATGCCGGCGACTGTATTGATTATTGCCAACGACACCAGCGTAACTTCCGCGTATGCGGAAGCATTCAGTAAAAAAGAATTTACTGTTCTCACGGCACACAGCGGACGGCAAGCGTTGGCGCAGGTCAAGACGCGGACGCCGGATACAATTGTCTTGGATACCACGTCGCCGCGCTTGAGTGTAAAACGATTGGTGCGTTCGCTGCGGCGCGACTCGTACGCCATTTTGATATTACTCGCGCATAACCCCAATCGCGCGGACGGCATGAATCACGCGCAGTTGATTTTGCCCAAAACGACTTCGCCTAAAAAATTGGTGCAGCGTGTGCGCGCCGCGTTGGAAAATCGTCCGCCGCGTGAAATGCGCGCGGGCAATTTGACCCTCAACGTCGAACGCCGCCGCATCACGCGCGGCAATCGCTCACAAAAATTGACGCCCAAAGAATTTGCGTTGTTGAAATTGTTTATGCAGCGTCCGGGACAAGTTGTGTCGCGCGGTACGCTGATGCAAGAGATTTGGAATACGGATTATTTGGGAGACACGCGCACGCTGGATGTACACATGCGTTGGCTGCGTGAAAAAATCGAAGAGAACCCCAATGACCCCAAATTGATTGTCACTGTGCGCGGTGAAGGGTATCGCCTCGAAGGCAAAGAAAAATAAACGGCGCTCCAAGTTACGAGTCAACTTGGAGCGCCTGATTTTTGACGACGCGTTTTTGGCGGAGGACTTGATAAGCAAAGCCCGCCAGCGCCGCTTGTCGTTTGATGCGCCACGGCTGCATCAGCAAGCGAAAGGACCACTCCAAGCCCATCCGTTGCAGCCACGTGGGCGCGCGTTTGACGCGTTTCGCAATGTAATCGAACGCGCCGCCCACGCCGACCGCCACGCGGAGCCGGGTAAAGGCGTCGCGGTTGCGCCGAATCCACAAATCTTGCGCAGGCGCGCCGTAGGCGACAAATAAAATTGTTGCGCCGCTTTCGTTAATGCGCTGCACAATGTCGGCTTCCTCCTGCGGCGCAGGCGACCCTTCGTACGTTCCCGCGATTTTCAATTTCGGATAACGCGCCTGCAAACGCGCGACGGCGTTTTGTGCGACCCCGTCGCGCCCGCCAAGCAAAAAGATTTGCCAGCCGCACAACGCGGCGACCCCGCACAGATACCACATGTAATCGGTTCCCGCCACCCGTTCACGCAGCGGTGTGCCCTGCTGTTTTGCCGCGCGCACCAAATTCGCGCCATCGGGCAAATTCAAGTCGCTTTCTGCCAATGCCGCCGCGAATTCAGGGTCCTTTTGCGCCGCCATGATAAATTCGGGATTGACGGTGACAATGTGATGCACGCGCGCTTCTTGCATCCACTCGTCGGTTTGCGCCAGCGCCTCGTCCATCGTCACATCGTCCACGCGGACGCCCAGTACTGTAATCGAGTTCAAGATAGATTACCGGTCACAGGTCACAGGTTACCGGTCACAAATAAAGGGCCATTGAGACGGGTATCCTGCAACCTGCGACGTATGTCATAGCATTTTGTGTTTCTTTTCTGCAGCCGTCACCGCGTCTTCAAAAAGTTCGAGCGCCTCTTCGACCAACGGTTTTTGAATCATGAGCGGCGGCGCGATGCGCACCACACTGCGCCCGCAGCCGAGCATAATGAGTCCGTGTTGGAACGCGTGATGCACGACATCTTCGCGCAATTGATGTGCGGGCTGTTTGGACGTTTTGTCTTGCACAAACTCGACGCCAATCATCAAGCCCTTGCCGCGCACATCGCCCATGGACGGGTGGCGCACTTGCATTTCGGCAAGCGCATCCATGATGAATTCACCCATCGCGGCGGCATTCTCCATCATGCCGTCCTCAACCAAATCCAATGTCGCCAGCGCGGCTTGGCAGGCGAGCGGATTGCCGCCGTAGGTATTGCCGTGCGCGCCCGCGACCCATTTTTTCATGATGGATTGCCGCGCCGCCATCAAACCGAGCGGTACGCCCGACGCAATTCCTTTGGCAATGCAGACGATATCGGGTTCGACATCCCAATGCTGCATCGCCCACCACTTGCCCGTGCGCCCGACACCCGATTGAATTTCATCCGCAATCAAAATGATGCCGTGCTTGTCACACATTCCGCGCAAGCGCGGGAAAAAGTTTGGCGGCGGCACAATGTAGCCGCCTTCGCCTTGAATCGGTTCCACCAACACGGCGGCAACTTCATCCGGCGGCAGGATGCTCTGGAAAATCACGCGCTCGATGTAATCAATCACGGCGTCGCCGTAATCGCCCTTGTGGCGCATCTCAAGCACGGGGCGATAGCTGTCGGGAAACGGCACATGCACCACTCCCGGCATTGTTGGAAAGAAACGTTCTTGCTGCACATATTTCGACGCGGTGAAGGAAAGCGAGCCCATGGAGCGTCCGTGGAACGCGCCGAGGAAACCGAGAAAGCGTTGGCGTTTCGTCGCATAGCGCGCGAGTTTAATCGCGGCTTCGACCGCTTCGGTCCCCGAATTCGCAAAAAAGACGCCGATGTTTTCTTTTATCGGCGCGATTTCGTTGATGCGTTCGCCGAGTCGAACCATGGACTCGTGATAATAGTCCGATGAAATGTGAATGAATTGCTCGGCTTGTTTTTGAATCGCCGCGACGAGTTTGGGATGACTGTGTCCCGTCGCATTAACTGCGATGCCTGCCGCCCAGTCAATATAACGATTGCGGTCCACGTCCCACACTTCGGCGCCGCGCCCGTGGTCCATCACAAACGGATAATCGCGCGGATACGAAGGGGAAACCACTTTTTTGTCGCGCGCCAACAGTTTGCGCGCGTTCGGTCCGGGTGGAGGCGTGATGATGCGCGCGCCGCCGTTGCGCGAGCGAGGGTTTATAGAATGATGCTGTTTCTTCATGCTGCGAGATTTGAGACTAGAGACCAGAGACTGGACGAGTGTCATTCCAAACGGAGTGAGGAATCTCCAGTCTTTAGTCTCCAGTCTTTTCTTGACTCCTTTGTCATTATGCCAAGCCAAATCGTTTTGCCAAACCAATCACGCGCATAAACCATCCGTTCAACGCAGGCACATGGCGATATGGCAGATACACCGCGCTCGCGCCAAGCAACGCGCCCGCGATGACATCCGATGGATAATGCGCGCCTGCCATCACCCGCGTCAGCGCAAACAAAAGTGTGAGCAATATCATGATCGCGCCAACACGTCGTTCAAACAAAAACACCCCGCACGCCAACGCCGTCAACGTTGCGACCGGCTCGCTGGGAAACGAAGACACCGACGGGCGATATAATAAAACGTTCACGTCGTCCAACGCCGCAAACGGACGCGGGCGAAAAAATGTCATCCAACACAATTTCACAATCAGGTTAGCTATCAGCACGCCAAAACATGTCCACAACACACCGCATTTGAAACGCTCGCGTTCCGGTTCGTCCTTGCCCGCAAACCAGCACGCGCCGAGCACAAAGGCAAACAACGCCGGCAGCGCATAATCATTCACGATATAACGCGCCGCCGTATCGAGCAGGATTGATTTTCCCGTCAGGCGATTGAGCCAATAAAAAATCGCAACCTCAGGATTCATTTCGATTCCGTTTCACGTGCGCCGGTCGGAAATGAAACCTGCCTCACGCGCGCTGCAATCCAAACGAGCGCCCGCGTGACGAGATAGGCGGCGCCAAATGCAAGAAACGCATACGCCACAAAGTCCCCGCCCGCGAGTCCGGGAATAAATAAATCTGCGCGCGCACTAAAAAACCAAACGAATGCAAACACGACCAGCCCCGCGCCGATGATTTGCGCGACCCGCGGTGAAAACAGCGTCAAGTCGCGTCGCGTATATTTTCCTGCCACAAATTGCAGTGCGCCAAGCGAACCGATAACGCAAAACAAAATGTAATACAGGGCGAGATTGTCCTCGCCGAGCATCAAGAGTCCGAAAAAAAATCGCTGTTCCACGCGTGCGCAAGGGGCGGCGTTTTGACAATTACCGCGCTAAGCCAAACCGACGATCTTTCCGTCCGCGTCAATATCAATCATTTCGAGCGCGGGATGAGTAGGCATACCCGACATGGTGCGAATTTCGTTGCAGAGGGCAATCACGTAGCCCGCGCCGGCAGCGAGTCGAATGTCGCGCACGGGAATGTAAAAATTTTTTGGGCGCCCTTTGGTTTTTTCTTCAGCGGTCAGGGAAAGATGTGTTTTGGCAATGCATACCGGCAAATGTCCCAACCCTTGTTCGGTCAATTGCGCGAGTTTTTCAAGCGCCGTGTTGGAAAATTCCACTTCGGTTGCGCCGTACATTTGCGTTGCCACGCGTTCGATTTTGTCCACCAGCGGGAGGGTATCGGCATACAACAATTTCGCCGGAGATTTTTTGTTTGCCGCATGCGCGGTCGCTTCGCCCAAACTGATTACACCTGCGCCGCCGCGCGCGTGGGCATCCGACGTGTACGTGCCTTCCGCGCCCGCGTCGCGCGCAATCTGCTCCACACGCGCGATTTCGCGGTCCGTGTCCTGCGCGAAACGATTCACCGCAACCAGAACCGGCACGCCAAAGAAACGCGCGTTTTCAATGTGCTTGACCAGATTCGCCGCGCCGCGTTCCAGCGCGTGCAAGTTTTCCTTGTACAATTCATCGGGCAGCGGTTTGCCCGCTTGCACTTTGCCGACGCCGCCGTGCATTTTAAGCGCGCGCAGGGTTGCGACCAGCACAATCGCATGGGGCAGGATGCCCGACACGCGGCATTTGATATTCATGAATTTTTCCAGCCCGAGGTCGCTGCCGAATGCGGCTTCGGTGACGACATAGTCGTTGGTCTTGAGCGCAATGCGGTCCGCCAGAATCGAACTCGCGCCGTGCGCCAAATGTCCGAGCGTGCCGGTATGCACAAACGCGGGCGTGCCTTCCGACGTTTGCACCAAATTCGGTTTCACCACATCTTGCAAAAGTGCCGTCATTGCACCCGCCGCGTTCAGGTCCTGGGCGGTGATGGGTTTGCCGCGCCGCGAGCGTCCGATGGTAATGCGTCCCACGCGCGCGCGCAAATCTTGAAGCGCGCTGCGTTCGTCCGCGCCATTGACCAAGCCCATCAGTGCCATCACTTCGGATGCGTTTACGGCATCGAAGCGCGCTTCGCGCGGCGTCCCATTTTCGCGCCCGCCGAGTCCGGTCAGCACCTGTCGCAGGGCGCGGTCGCTGATTTGAATCACGCGCGACCAAGTGAGCGAAAAGGGGTCGAGTTCGAGCGCGTTGCCGCGCAGCAAATGATTGTCAATCACCGACGCGAGTAAATTGTTGGCGAGCTCGATAATATGATGGTCGCTGCTGGCGTGGAGATTCAGCATCGCATACGGCACGAGCCGCGCATTGCCGCCGCCCGCCGCGCCGCCGCGATAATTCAACACTGCGCCCAACGCGCTCTGGCGCAAGGAAACGGCGGTCTGATAACCGATGCGATTCATTGCCATCGCCAAACCAATCGCAGTGGTGGTTTTGCCTTCGCCCGGCGGCGTGGGTGTCATGGAGGTAACGACAATATATTTGCCGTCGGGCATGTCGGCGCGGCGCGTCAACAGGTCGGGCGAAAGTTTCGCGCGAAAGTTGCCGTGCGGTTCAATGTCCGCGAGCGCGAGGCCCATCTTTTCGGCGACGCGCGCAATATTCAACGGGGATTCGTTGCCGGTATTCACAGGCGAGTTTGCACCATGTCGAGAATCGCTTGGCGTTTTGCGGCAACTTGCTTGAGCGGTTCCACGGCATCGCGCATCGTTGTGACAAATTGTTCGTTCTGAATCAGACCCAAATTGATTTCAACATTCAACAATGCAGCGCGCAAGCCCGCTTCTGCCATCAATGCGCCGGCGCCCGCGTCGCTCGCCGCGTTCTTGTTGCCTTTGGCGGCGGCGGTCGCGCTCATTTCCAAAATTTCGGCGCACGCTTGCGCGACGCGCAGGGGAATTTCTGAAGCGTGCTGCAGCGCGCGTTCAATCGCCGCGGCGCGCGTACTTTTCTCGGCATCGGTTTCTTTGGGCAATTGATACGCTGTCATCACGCGGCTGTACGCGTCGGCATCTTGCTGCATCCGTTGAAGCAATTCGACGCGCAGGGCGTCGGCGCGCGGCAAGATGCTTTCCAATTCCGCGCTGACGTCTTGATAATTTTTGCGCCCGATGGTCAAGCGCGCGACCATTGCCACCAATGCCGCGCCTGTCGCGCCTGCCATTGCGGCGGCAGAACCGCCGCCGGGCGCGGGGGACGCGGATGCCAATTCGTCGAGAAATTGTTCGAGGGTCATAACATGCTCCTTCAAGATTATACATCACCTTGCTTTTTCACACGTACA
Source organism: uncultured Anaerolineales bacterium (assembly GCA_964644955.1). GTDB lineage: Bacteria > Chloroflexota > Anaerolineae > UBA4142 > SHND01 > SHND01. The sequence continues at coordinate 22,307 of CAZXYP010000012.1, forward strand.
AAAAAAACTGCGAGTCGGCTGACTCGCAGTTTTTTTTACCGGCGCAAACGTTTTGGTTTACGGTTGGAACGGCAGAGAATAGCATTGCCCCGCGATAAACGGACCAAAAATATCTGCGAGACGTTGACTGGCTTTGCCAACGCCGGGTATGGATGCCGAGTACGTGTACTTGTCGCTCGGCGGCAGGTCAATATAGTGGAATTGTCCGTCGGCAGGAATGTCGAAATCTTTTTGGAACCCGACATCGGGGGCGCCGATGGTAAAGCGCATCACGCCGCTGTAGCCGTTCTTGACCCACAAGCGCGCTTGTCCCGGCGGCGGATTGCATGCACTGGTAGTCGGTTTGCGCGTTGGCACACGCGTCGCGGTTGCGACGATACTCGATCTGGTGGCGGTCGCAGTGACGGATGTGCCTGTGGTCGCGCCGCTTGCCAAATTGGTGGAACGCATTTGCGTCAGCAAATCCTTGAGAAAGTTTTCGGGCGTGAGTAATTGCGAATTGAGCAACTGCAATGTTTTGGAGGTGGTAAACGCGTCATGTACGTACGGTCCGTTCAACAGGAGGACGCGATAGGTTGCGGCATTCGGATATTGTGTAATCAATGCGGCGAGACCGGACGTGATTTGTTTCACCGAATCGTTACTCTTGGGGTCGGGCGAAACGCCTTGCATCATGACATACACGGAATCGTTGACGACTTTGCCTTGTGCGTCATACCAATTGCCCGCGTTAATGACGACATAATTATTTTTCGCCAGCGTCTGCGTGACCGGATTGGGTGTTGGTTGCGCGAGAGCTGTACCGGAATTGCTGAGTGCTTGTAGTCGGGGTGGCAGTGCCGAGCGCATCAAAGAAACTTCCGAAACCGCCGGGCGTCGGCGACGGTCCTTGCGCGGACAATGCGCCGACGGGTAGTACAAGCAATATCGCAAACAAAAGAACAAAAGCTGCTTTTTTTAGCATTGGGGCTCCTTGGCGCATTCGAATGAATTCTGCGCCGTTTAGATTTTTACGAGCGTAACCAATTTCTTTTCGGTTTCGCCCGTGACGGTGGCTTCGACTTCGACAAAATGTTCGATGCCCGAACCTTTCAATTTGTCCTTCATCAATTCATCCACTTGAAAAATTCCCGCCGAGTTGTTCATGATGATGCGAATGCGAATCGGACGTTCTTCGCCGGGGCTGAGGTCCACTTTGTCCACTGCCGCGGCGGAAACCGAATGAATGTTGACGTTGCCCGCTTGAAAGGGAATGCGTGAGCGTCCCTGCGACATGTCCAAAGCGTCGCCGACGCGCACAATGCCCGCTTCCATCGTCAATGGACGCCCGCCCGCGCGATGCGAAATAATCGCGTGCAAAATTTCGGAACGTAAAATGGTCGCCGCGCCGACGGGGTACAAATCTTGCAGTACGCGCGCGAGAATCGGCTGCGCGACAAAGAGACTGTATTGCTCGTGGTCAATGCGATGGATGGACATGCCCAAGTCGTGCATCAACGCCGCCAACACAATCACGACTTCGGAATCGTTATAACTGAGTCCGTGCGACGCGCCGTAATTTTTCACCAGCGTAAACTCAACCTCGCGTTCGTGCAAGAGGCGCGCGAGGCGCAAAGAAATGTTGGCGACAATGTTCATGTGCACAGGACCATGGTCGCTCATGCCAAGCCGTTCAACGGCATTGACATTTTGCGCGATCCACAACGCATACAACTCTTGGTCCGCATTCACGCGGTCAATGATGGTTTGCAATGTGGGATTGTGTCGCAGTGGGAGGCGGATGCGCGGCTGTCCGCTACTTGCCATGGCGTTCTTTACAATCTCGGTAATGGGTTCGGTCATGGTTGGAATGACAAACCCCGCAGAGGTGTCTGCGAGGGTCAGCGCAAATGGTCGGTTTCGTTCATGAGCGTGACGACATACGCACCGTCGCGCAATTCAAACTCATTGATACAGCCCACATCCTGCCGCAGGTGCCAGAGCGCGTCGTTGGGCAAACCGAAGGCTACGCACAGGATAATGTGACAAGTCACGCGGTGTGACACCAAAGCAATCGTTTTGCCCAAATGGTCCTCGCACAAATTGCTCAACAATTTTTCGACGCGCAAGCGAACCTGTCGTACCGATTCGCCGCCGGGGAATTTTACCTTGCCCGGTGATTTGACCCATTGCGCGTAGAGGTCGGGAAATTTCGCGAGAATGTCTTCCCGCGCCATCCCCTCCCAGGCGCCATAATCAATGTCGAGCAAATCCGCCGTTTGTTCGATTTCGAGATGATGCATCGCGGCGAGTGGCACTGCGGTTTGAATCGCGCGAGGCAGGGGACTGGTATAGACCGCGTTGATTTTTACATTCGCAAAACGCGCGGCAATTTTTTCCGCCTGCGCGAGTCCGTTCTCGTTCAGCGGCACATCCGAGCGTCCGCGAAAACGGTCTTGACGATTCCATTCCGTTTCGCCGTGACGGATAAGGATAAAACGGGTACTAATACGAACTCCTTGCGTTGCTATGTTGTGATTTCGTTTTTTTTGATTCCAGGCTGGTTCGTTCCAATCTTGCTTTGCGAAAGGTGTGTCGGCAATAATTATACCAAACTTCTCTTGCCGTTCGGCGCGCAGCGTGGCAGAGACGCGCGGTGCGGCTAAATCAACAGCCACAAGGCCGCCGCCGCCGCGAGCCCCATGATGCCGCTCAGAAAAAATGGCGCGGGCGCGCCAAACGCGTTCCACAAAATTCCGGCGAGCAGCGACGCGGGCAGCAGCGCGATGCCCACTGCCGTCGCGTGCAAACCAATCCATGTCGCGCGTTCCGACGCGGGCGCGAGTTCGCTCACCAATGCTTTTTCTACGCCTTCGGTCAAGGCGATATACAAACCATACATGCCAAACAACAACGGCAGCAGCGTCGCGCCCGTGAGCGCGAAACCAAAATAAATCACGCCGTACACCGCGTAACCCGCGACCAACAAATGTTTGCGTCCGATTTTGTCGCTCAAGTGTCCGAACGGATACGCGCCGACCGCATACACGATATTGTACAACAAGTACAACAGAATCGCTGACGCATCGCTGTACCCGAGCGAGGTCGCGCGCAAAATCAAAAATTGATTCGACGAATTGCCGAGACTAAACACAAACACAATGACCAAAAACATTTTCAAGCGGCGGTCGAGCGCGCGCCAATGTGCGCGCAAATTTTTCCACCAGATTTCGCGCGTGCCGTTCTGGTTTTGGTTCGCGGCTTGCGCGACGGGCTTTTTTTCGCGCACAAAGAATAAAACCAGCACGCCCGCGAACGCGGGAATGAGCGACAACAAAAAGATGGGTTGAAAATCATCTTGGAGTGAAACAAAGAATACGTACGCGACCGCGACCCCTGCGACCGCGCCGAATGTATCGAGCGCGCGATGCAGTCCGAACGCCGCGCCGCGTTTTTCCGCGCGCGAGGAATCCGCAATCAACGCGTCGCGCGGCGCGGTGCGGATGCCCTTGCCGAAACGGTCAATCACGCGCCCAACCAAAACGAGCTGCCAGGTCGTCGAGACGTACAAAAACACTTTGCCGACCGTGGACGCGCTGTAACCAAAAATCGCCAGCGGTTTGCGCGTGCGAAAACGGTCCGAGATGTAGCCCGAAAAAACTTTCAAGATGCTCGCCACACTTTCGGCGATGCCTTCAATCAGACCCACAATCGCCGGCGACGCGCCGATGCGCGCAGAGGTGAGATACAACGGCAAGAGCGGATACACCATCTCGGTGGACAGGTCGGTGAGAAACGAGGCAATGCCAAGCAAAAGGACATTGAACATGCCTGCATTATACGCCTGCCCAAATAAATCGGTCTGGCATTTTCAATGCAGCGCAAAATCTGATACACTAGCGCGCGCTTTCATTTTCCCTTTTATGGAGAACACTATGAAATTCCCCCGCCGCAGTGGCATTGTAATGCATCCGTCTTCGTTTCCCGGTCCGTACGGCATTGGCGATTTGGGCGATGCCGCGTATGCGTTTGTAGATTGGCTCGCCGATGCAGGGCAGAGCTATTGGCAAGTCCTGCCGCTCAGTCCCACCGGCTATGGCGATTCGCCGTATCAAGGCTTGTCCGCGTTTGCCGGGAACCCGATGCTCATCAGTCCCGATAAACTCGTGCAGCTTGGACATCTCGACGCGCGGGATTTGGAAAATGCGCCGCCGTTTCCGCCCGAACGCATTGATTACGGTTGGGTGATTACGTGGAAACTGAATCTCTTGAAACGCGCGCATGAAAATTTTAAAACGCTCGCCAACGAAACCCAACGCGTCGCATTTGAATCGTTTGAACATGCGAACGCGTCGTGGCTCGAAGACGCCGCATTGTTTTTGGCGCTCAAGGAAGCGCACAATCGCAGCGCGTGGTACGATTGGGAAGCGGACCTTCGCGCGCGCAAGCCGGACGCGATGGTGCGCGCCCAACGCGCGTTGGCAGACGAAATCGCGCGCCAAAAGTATTTGCAATGGATGTTTTACGAGCAATGGTTGACGCTCAAGGCATATGCGAACGCGCAAGACATTGACATTATCGGCGATATTCCCATTTACGTCGCGCGCGATTGCTGTGACGTGTGGGCAAATCCCGAGTTGTTTGCGCTCGACGCGGATTTGAATCCGACGTTGGTTTCGGGGGTCCCGCCGGATTATTTCAGTCAAGACGGACAATTTTGGGGCCACCCGTTGTATCGTTGGGATGTCATTGCAGCGCAAGATTATCGCTGGTGGATTGAACGTTTCCACAGCGCGTTGACATTGGGTGATGTTGCGCGCATTGACCATTTCCGCGCGTTTTACAATTACTGGGAGGTCCCCGCCACCGCCAAGACCGCGCGCGAAGGCAAATGGCAGTACGGTCCCGGCGGAAAACTGTTCGAGGTCGTGCGCGAAAAATTGGGCGACGTGCGCATCATTGCCGAAGACCTCGGCGATTTTGACGCCGAATCGCGCGCGGGCCTCGACGCGTTGTTGCAGCAATTTGCGTTTCCGGGAATGAAAATTATTCAATTCGCGTTTGGCGGAACCGCCGAAGCCGCGTTCCTGCCGCATAATTACACGCGCGACTGGGTCGTCTATACGGGAACGCATGACAATGATACGGCAGTGGGTTGGTGGAATTCCGCCAGTGAAATGGAAAAACATTTCACGCGCCGGTATCTCAATACCGACGGGCACGAGATTGCGTGGGACTTGATTCGCGCGGCATGGTCGTCGGTGGCGAACACGGCGCTTACGACGGTTCAAGATTTGCTGCAATTGGGCAACGAAGCGCGGATGAATTTGCCCGGTGTTTCGGGTCCGCCGAATTGGTGTTGGCGAATGCGGGCGGGCGCGTTGACGGATGAGTTGGGCGCGCGTTTGTTTGACCTGACAAAAATTTACGGACGAACCGTTCCGCAAGACGCGCCGGAAAGCGAGCTGCCCGCGCAAGCGTAGGGCGTTGTGTCGAGAAAGCCAGATATAGTGTTTGCATTGGGCAATCCACCTACATCTGCCGATTTGCGAGTTTACATTCCTTGTGCTAGTATCGCTTTCGCTTCGCGTAGCTCGTCGGAAACATCGCATTGATATTGCCCCGTACGTCTGCGCTTCACCCGAAAAAATCCAACAGAATCGAAACGTGGCAGTTCCCTCTGACTTGTACACTTCCACATCGTGTGTTGTAATGGCAAATTGTGCCCTTACCACCGACTGTTCTTGTCATTTCTCTGAACGCTTGCGCAATCCGTTTGCAAAACGCGTCGGGCAATTGAAATTCTGTGCTGCCCGTGTTGGCGCGAGAATTGGCATGTCACTCGAACAGTCAGCTCAATAAGGAGATCGCATGCGGTCACATTGGACACGCGTTTTGCATTGCATGTGACTGCATACGAAAGGACACTCTTGAACGCAGGATCTTCTAATCCCATCGAACAATTTACCTTTTGGCTGCGCAAACATCCCGGCTCGGCGTTGATTTATTTTGTGCTGCTGCCGATGCTTGCATGCCTTGTGTTGATTTTGCCGCCGCTCGCGCTGCCTTCGCGGCTGGGCAATTTGGGCTATACCTCCGTCAGCAGCAAAGGTATGACGCTGAACAATTCCGACGGCGCGGAAATTACGATTCCCGAAGATGCCGTCAAGAATGGCACGGCGGTGCGATTGGCGACCACGTCGCTCGAGGCGCTCAATGCCGGACAGGCGGTGCAAGCGCTCCCCGCCAATTTGGATGTGTTAAGTCCGGTGTACCGCATCGAGGTGCAAGGCGAATTGCCCAAAGAAACGCAATTGAGTTTGCCCTTGCCGTTGGATGTCGAGCCGTACGATACGCTGGATGTTTTTGCCATGTACAACCAGCGTTGGTTCAAAATCCCGTTCTTGCTGAATTTGGATGATGAACGCGTGGAATCGAATCTGAATTTCGCGCCGCAGGCAGTGGTGATTGTACAAACCAATCCGCGCGCGCCCATCATTGCCGCCGATATTGAATCCCGCAATGTCTTGCCTGACACGGCGGATAATGTTGTCGTCCAAGTCAATCCGATTGGTTTGCAATTGGCGGACGCAGGCGGTATAGCCGGCGAGCCGCTTTCCTCACCCGAAACCAACGCCTCATCGAATTTTGCCGTCGTGCCCACGATTACGAATGTGGATGCCAATGGCCCGCGCACTGACCTGACCGGCAACATGATGGAAGACCCCGACGCGCGCGAGGCGCATATCAACGCGTTGGTTGACCTTGCCGTCCAAAAAGTGTATCGCGGCTATAACATTTCGTACCAAGACGTGAGTGCGGGCGACCAAGAGTTGTTCACCGCGTTCATCAAGCAATTGGCAAGCGCGCTGCATGCGCAGCAAAAAATCTTGACCGTCACCTTGCCCGCGCCCACTCCCATTTCGGAAGAGGAATTTGATACCGCCGGATACAATTGGGCGCTGCTTGGACGTTATGCCGACCAAGTCAAGATTCCGCTCTTGAGCGACCCGCGCGCGTTCGAAGGCGAACCGACCTTGCAAGACCAATATCTGGCGTGGGCGGTAAAACAAATTGATCGCAGTAAACTGCAATTGATTGCGCCCATGGAAGGGCGCGACAGCACCGCGGAGACGTACTCACCCGTGACCTTTAACGATGCGTTAAAACTCATTGGCGCGGTCAGTGTGCCGCCGAACGCGCAGCCCGGCACCGATGTGACGCTGGAAATGCAGGGGCTGAGACAAGCCGGCGGCATTCAGGTGCATGAACCGAGCGGGCTGTTTTATTTCAACTATACCGACGACCACGGCATTGCGCATACGGTCTGGCTCGAGAATGCCGACTCGCTGGCGCGTAAGGTTGCGCTCGCGTTGAAATACAATCTCGGCGGCATTGCGGTTGCGGCGTACGATTCCAAGAGCGGCGCGGATGAACGCATTTGGACCGTTTTGGAGAATTACAAATCTCTTCAGCCGACCATTGTCGAAAATCAACTGCAGCTCGTGTGGAAAGTGGACGGCAAAGAAATTGGCAAAACTTCGGTCGAGGACCCGCGCGTGGTTTGGCAAGCGCCCAAGGACAGCGGGCAACACAACATCGAAGTCGCGCTTTCGGTGGACGGCGGTGTCACCGCGGGCTTGCCCGTGAGCGGCGTCGTAAAACTAGCCGAAGCCAAGCCGACGCCCCAACCGACCGACGTGCCGGAACCGACGCAAGCGCCCACGCGCGCGGCACAGCCAAAGCCGACAGCGGCTGCGCCGGCGGGTGACAACAATCCTGCTCCGGCGCCCACCAAAGCCGCGCCGCCGCCACCGCCGTCCGGCGGCAATTTCGCAGGCAAGAATTTGTTTGCGTACGGAATTCAACTCGATTGGACCAACAAAGACCGCGACGGCGAATTGAATCAAGTCCAAAGCATGGGCTTTAATTGGGTAAAGATTCAGGTGCGCTGGTGTGATATGGAAGGTTCCAAGGGCAACGCGGATTTGGGTTCGACTGACGACTTTGTGGGCAAAGCAAATGCGCGCGGCATCAAGGTGATCTTTAGCGTAGTGTGCGCGCCGGCATGGTCGCGGTCTGATGGCGGCGCGGGTGGTTCCGGTCCGCCGGACAATATGAATGACGCGGCAGATTTCATGACGGGACTCGCCGCGCGCTATTGCGGCAAAGGTCTCGGCGCCATTGAAGTGTGGAACGAACACAACCTCTTGACCGAATGGCACGGCAAACCCTTATCGGCGCCGTTGTACATGGATATGCTCAAAGCGGCATACCCGCGTATCAAAGCCGCGTGTCCCGAAATCGTGGTGGTTTCTGGCGCGCCAACGCCGACCGGTTGGAATGATGGTGTCGTCGCGATTGACGATGCGCAGTTCCTCGAGGATATGTACAAGAACGGGCTCAAGGAAAATTCCGATGCGATTGGCGCGCACCCGAGCGGTTTCAATGTTCCCGCGTTGTGCAATATCATGGATCCCGCATGCAATCGCCCTGAAGCGTCATTCCGCGCCCCGTTTGACAGTCGGCATCACAGCTGGGGCTTTCTCGGCACGATGTTGACGTACAGGAATATCATGGTCAAGTATGGCGACGGCAATAAACAAGTTTGGCCCACCGAATTTGGCTGGCCGATTCACACCGGCGGTTCGTGCGGCGGCGGACCCTGCCATCCCGCCGGCGCCGACAATTCGCCTTCCCAAGCCGCGCAGTGGTACGTCGAAGCGTATCAATGGGCAAAACAGCAGGGCTGGGTTGGCGTCATGACGGCATGGCAGTTGGATTTTGACCGCGGTGAATTGGACGCGTTCCGCATCGCCGGTCAACCCGCGTTCGATGCGCTGGCGGCGATGCCGAAATAAAAAATCTCGATTCAATCATTCGTAGGGACGTTCATTGGAACGTCCCTATTTTTTGTTTTTTGCAAAGACAGATATACTCAACGCACTATGCGCTACTCTGACCTCTTTGGCAAAACAAAACGCGATGCCCCGTCCGACCTGACCGACGCGACACTGCGGCTCGCCTTTCGCGCGGGCTTGCTGCGCGCTGCGGCGAACGGACAGTGGCTGTACTTGCCCCTCGCGTCAAACGTGCTTTCACAAATGTTCATAATGCTGCGCGGCGATTTGGAAGAATTGGGCGCGCAGGAACTGCGCGGCGCGCCCGGCGTTGACCTCGACGCGTTGTGCGCGGCGGAAATTCAGTCGTACAAACAATTGCCCGCGCGCGTGACGTGGCACAGCGGCGGCATGACGCGTTTGCAGCTGGCATCGTTTGAAGCAACCCGCGACGCGGCGAATGAAGCGCGCGCGGCATTTGAAAAACTCGCGTCCGATTTTTTCCAATACGCGGGGCTTGAACCGTCAAGTGCATTGGATTTGGGAAATGCGCGCGTGTGGTATGCCAACGCGCCCGCGCTCGACCTTGAAATTTTTTCCAATTCCGCGCGCACGTACGCGGCAACGCGCGCGGCAGCAGGGACATGGAAAACACCCGCCGCGCCGGAACAACCGCTGCCGATGCAAGAAATTGAAACACCGCATTGTGACACCATCGAGGCGTTGGCGAAAGTGTTGAACGTGCCGACAAACCGCACCGCCAAAGCCGTTTTTTATTCGTCCGAGGGGCGTGTGATTTTTGCGGTTATTCGCGGCGATTTGCAGATTGACGAGGACAAGGTAAAACGCGCGTTGGGCGTCAGCACACTGCGTTGGGCGACGGATGACGAAATTGCGCGCGTCGGCGCGACGCCCGGTTTCGCTTCGCCGATTGGAACGCGCGGCGCGACGATTATTGCGGATGATTCGATTGTGAATTCGCCGAATCTGGTCGCGGGCGCGAACAAAGCGGATTATCATCTGTTGAATACGAATGTGCCGCGCGATTACAAGCCCGATGTGGTGACGGATATTGCATTGGTGCGCGTCGGCGATGCGAGTCCCGACGGCAATGGCGTCTTGGAGCTGTCACGCGGCGTTGCGCTCGGACATTTGCGCGCGTCGCGTGAATTGAACGCGAGTTTTTTGGACGCGAACGGCAAGGCGCAAAAGCCATTTGTCGTCGAGATGGATTTGGATTTGGGCGCAGCGCTGTGGGCGCACGTCGCCGCGCATCACGACGAAAAAGGGCTCGTGTGGACGCGCGCGCTCGCGCCATACGATGTTTACATTGTCGCGTTGAATGCGGACAAACCCGAAGTCGCGCCCGTATTGGCGCAGGTTGTTGACGCATTGGAAATGCAGGGACTGGAGGTGCTGGTGGACGACCGCAATGAAAGCGCGGGCGTGAAATTCAATGACGCCGATTTGCTCGGTATGCCGCTGCGTCTCACCCTCGTTCCGAAAACGGTTGCCCAGAATGCGGTGGAATACAAAGCGCGCACCGAGACCGGCGCGCGCTTGGTGACATTGGACGCGCTGAATCAAGAAATCGAGCGATGGATGGATCGGGTCTGATGCGGCTTGGCTTGTTGCTCATGGTGGGCTTGGTGTGTTGGGTTGGATTCCATTCCGCGCTTACGGTTTGGGTTGGCACCATCGCGCAGCCGAATCCCGCAGACGTTGCCATCGTTCTCGGCACGCGTGTCGAACGCAGTGGTGCGCCGTCGCGGCGTTTGCGCGAACGACTTGACCGCGCGCACGCGTTGTATCAAAACGGCACGGTGAACCATATTGTCGTGAGCGGCGGTCTCGGACGCGAAGGATACGAAGAAGCCGATGTGATGCGCGAGTATTTGATGCAGCGCGGCGTGCCTGCCGAAAATATTCTTACCGACCGCGCCGGGTACGACACGTACGAATCCGCGCGCAGCGCCAAACGCATGATGGACGCGCACGGTTTCAAATCAGCGGTGATTGTGTCGCACTATTTTCACTTGCCGCGCGCGCTGCTTACCTTCAAGCGGTTTGGCATCGCCGAGGTGTCGGCGGCGGCAGTGGACTACAAGCCGGCTTGGCGCGATACATACAGCGTATTGCGCGAATTTGCCGCCTTTTACTTTTACCTTTTCCGCGATTATGCCACGACGTAAAAACCAAAAACCCGTTGAAACCGCCGAACTCGCCGCGCCGCAATTCCGCGCGGGCTTTTGCGCCATTGTGGGTCGTCCCAATGTTGGCAAATCCACGCTGTTGAATTTGTACGTCGGCGCCAAAGTGACCATCGTTTCCGACAAGCCGCAAACCACGCGGCGCGTGGTGCGCGGCATTTTGACGCGCCCCGACGCGCAAATTGTTTTCGTGGACACGCCCGGTATTCATCGCCCGGCTCATCCGCTCGGAAAATTTATGGTGCGTTCCGCGATGGATTCGCTCGAAGATGTGGATGTTGTCGTCTTTGTCGTGGACGGCTCCAAAATGCCCGTGCAAGAAGACGAAGATATCGCCGAGATGTTGAACGGCCGCGTGACCGCGCCCGTGCTGCTCGTCTTGAACAAAACCGATTTGCTCAAACGGGATGCGATTGGCGAAATCACGCAAGCGTATTTTGATTTGGTCAAACATGACGATTGGATGCGGATTGCGGCGACGAAAAAAGTTAACACGGATAAATTGCTCGAGATGATTGTTGCGCGGTTGCCCGAAGGACCCGCGCTTTTCCCGGAAGATGAAATCACGGATATCCCGATGCAATTTCTCGCCGCCGAACTGGTGCGCGAACAATTGCTGCTGAATACGCGCCAAGAAGTGCCGCATGTGATTGCTGTTCACGTGGACGAGTGGGAAGAACGTTCCGACGATCTCACCTATATTTCCGCGACGATTTGGGTCGAAAAGGAATCGCAAAAAGCCATCGTGATTGGCGAACGCGGGAGCATGTTGAAAAAAGTGGGACAAGCGGCGCGCAGGCAGATTGAAGATTGGCTCGGACATCGCGTGTATTTGGAATTGACCGTCAAAGTGCGCCCCGAGTGGCGGCGCGATGACCGTTTGCTGCGCGAATTGGGGTATGAGTAGCGACCCGCTTGTGGTGATGCCGTATAACGCGGCATGGAGCGCGCAATTTGAAACGGAGCGCGCGCAAATTCAACGCGCGTTCGGTGAATTGGCGGCGCACTTTGAACACATTGGCAGCACATCTGTTGAGGGACTCGCCGCGAAACCCATCATTGACATTGCCATCATTGTGGAATCGGCGGAGGATGCGATACGGGCGATTACGCCGCTGGTGCGATTGGGCTTTACCTGTTTTGGCGAAGCGGAAATTCCCGGACGGATTTATTTTCATCGGCACGCTTACGCGCCGTGTCACATACATATGTACGTGCGCGACAATCCCGAATTGGAACGTCATTTGCTCTTTCGCGATTGTTTGCGCGCGCATCCCGAAACC
>CAZXYP010000013.1:0-9931 GCA_964644955.1 uncultured Anaerolineales bacterium
TCGTTATTGACCCACGTCACGGTTGTGCCAACTTTGACTGTGAGCAATTGCGGGCGGAATTGTCCGCCGTTCATCCGCACGCGGCTGGGAATCACGGTCGGCGGAACGACCGTCAGAGGCGGCGGCGTTGCCGTAATGATACCACTGCCGCCCGGCGTCGGCGTCCACACATTCGGACCGTACGTGACGCGCATGTAGCACGGAACAACCAATTTCACACCGGGACGCAGCACTTTACCCCACAATTCATTTTGGGTGCGAATCCACGGAATCGTGGAACCATTGTTAACCGCAATGCGAAAGAGGTTGTCGCCCGGCTGCACAATGTATTCCACACTCTGGGAACAGTCCGACGGAATTTCAAAGGGCTGACACCACGACCATGTGCTGGCGCCTGACCATGGGCAGGGCCAATCCTGCGGGTCACTCGGCTTGGGGTGGTAACTTGGACCGTACGCGGGCGGCACCTCTCCGCACGGCACACTAATCACTTGACCTGCCCAGATATAATTCGGATTGTCAATACCGTTCAGCTGCGCGAGATAATGGTACGTGACGCCATAGCGCGCGCCGATGCGGAACAAATTTTCACCGCGATGCACCGTATAGACGCACCCATTCCATCCTTGCACCGCTTTGACCACGCGCGCATCTTGCGGCGTCATGGCGTAGGCAATAAACGCAGGCAAAATCGTAATTGCCAAAAAGGCGACGATGACGATCGTCGTTTTGCTCCAGGGCAAACGACTTTTTTTGGAAGAGGGTGCGCTCATGGAAAATTTCGGGACCGGACGGATTGTCGCGAAAAACGACCTCGCCAAAATCCGTCCGGTCGTGTGTCCTACGGCACGACGGCGACTGTGCCTGCGCTGCCGGTCGCAGGGTCAAAGTACGCAAACGTGCCAAGTTGGGTGAATTGACAAATGTATGTGGCTCCCGGATTCAACGGACCGGAATTGAAACCGCCCGGCGTCGGGGTACATTGCCCGTTCGGACAAAGCCCTTGCGTCACGCCGTGCATTTGATTCCCACGATTCGTCCACATCACGTACTGTCCTTGACGCACCGTAATCACAGGCGGCGCAAAAAAGTTGTCGCGGATTTCCACCATATTCATCACCGGCACAGGCGTCGGAGGAATCGGCGTTGGGGTCGGATAGACGGGCGGACAGCCCTGACACGGCGGACAGCCCGGGCAAACCGGCGGCGGTACGGGCGGTTGAATCGGCGCGCACGGAATCGCGAGTTTTTGTCCCGCATAGATATAGTTTGCGTTGTGCAAACCATTTACCTGCGCGAGCAATTGCCACGACACACCAAAGCGCGCCGCAATCGTCTTGAGCCAATCGCCGCGCTGCACGATATAGTACGTGCAAATCGGATACGGCTGTGGCTGCGGCTGGGGCAGTGGTTGCGGCAATGGCTGCGGCTGCGGCCAGGGCTGCGGCTGCGGCGCGCACGGTACCTTGAGCGTCATGCCCGCGTAAATGTAATTCGGATTCCACAAATTATTGATTTGCGCGAGATACGCGGTCGTCGTGTGGAAGCGCGCCGCAATCATGTACAGCGCTTCGCCGCGCCGCACGGTCACTGTACAATACCCGGCTTGTGCGCTCACCTGTGCGGGCGCGCCTTCCGTCCGCGCCGCCGCCCTTGTCGTTTGCGGCAGCGCGAACGCGACCAGCGCAACCAATGAAACAAAGAATACCGCTGCCCATGCAGCGCGAGATGTACGCCACTTCATGCTTGCTCCTCCTTGGAGAATTCCCCTCGAATCAAAACTGCGCGTGCGGGCGCGCCATCCGCGCCTTGCAAGCGTAACGGCAAACAAATCAAGGTGTACCAACCTTCTTGAATTTCCTGCGACATGATTCCTTCCACAATCACCATGCCGTGCTGTAACAACACATCGTGCGCGCGAAAATCTTGCGACGCAAAAATATCCGCGCTCAAATAATCCATTGCCACGAGTCGAATCCCGTGCGCGACCAGCCATTCCGCGCCGCTTTCGCTCAACGCGACAAAATCAGTTTGAAACGCATTGTCCTGCCACAACGCGCCATTGCGCGTTTTCAAAATCAAGCGTTCCGCGCTCAGCGGGATATGGCGCGCCTGCAAATCTTCCGCGTGAATCTCTGACGCGACCCCGGACAAATCCACCACGTACGCGCGCCCAAGCAATGTCTGCAAATCCAGCCGGTCCACGGTATTACCGCCGCGCACACGATGTAACGGCGCGTCCACATGCGTGCCAAGGTGCGCGCAAAACGAAACATGCGTTGTCGTCCACGCGTCGCCGCGTTCATGGTCTTCCAAACGCGAAATCTGCGGCGCGGGGTCGCCGGGATAATACGGCATCTCGTTGCGTAACGGAACGCTGAGGTCAATGATTTGCATAGGGTATATTGTGGGTTCCGGCGCGCGCTAGAAACGCGTCACCGAACCGCACGCGGGACATTTGATTTCGGTTTGCCCGCGCAAAATCGGCGCTGTGAGTGGGCTGCCGCAATTGGGACATTTCGTCGGCGCGTTTTTCAAACGCTGCTTTTCCGCGTCGCTCAACGCCGTGACGCGTGTGCTTTCCATGCCGCCCGTTTTCACGCGCTGCACCATGCCCTGCCATTCGTTCGCGTCTTGCCCGTTAATGTGAAAATGCGCGGTCCGCACATTCGCACTGCCGCCAAAGCCAAAGTCGAGATGGTCTTCATTCCCAAAGACGCCGCGTTTGCTCGCCGACACATTTTCGATTTCGCCCACTTTGGCTTCGAGCATCACTTGCTGCACGCGCTGCTTTTCGGTGGCGATAAACAAAACTTTTTTGGTCGCGATTTCTTCATCGCGCTCAAAAATGAGGCGCAGGTCGGTGAGATACAAAATGCCGCGCGGGCCGTCATTGCCGTTACGATCCCACTTGGCGGGCACCAAATTGACCACCGCTTCGCCGGGCAGCCACGCGATTTTGGACTGCTGCGCGCGTTCGAGCATCTTTTGAATCTTGTTGAGCTGCGTTTCGAGCGCGTTCAGGTCCGTCTGGAATTTGTCAAACATGCCGCGAATGGTTTTTGCTGCGGCTTCGGCTTCGGTCGTTAACGCATTGACGACTTTTTCACCGTCACTCAATTCCTTGTCCGCGTTCGCGGGCGTCGTCGCGTGCGAGAGCGCGTAATTGCCTTGATACGTCACTTGCGTCACGCGTCCCGACAAAGCGGCGCTCTCTTGCTCAATCGCCGCCATGACTTGCGGTTTCAAATCTTGCCAACGGCGGCGATAGTCCAAACAGCGCGGTTCCAAATCTTTTTCCCACGCGTAACCCAACTCGCGCACCTTGTTCGCCAAATCGGCGACGCGGTTCGCGCTCGT
Organism: uncultured Anaerolineales bacterium; assembly: GCA_964644955.1. Lineage (GTDB taxonomy): Bacteria > Chloroflexota > Anaerolineae > UBA4142 > SHND01 > SHND01. The sequence goes on from CAZXYP010000013.1 coordinate 3,361, forward strand.
CTCTACATTTTCGACGGCGTCGCGCACGTCACTCAAACGCGTTTTGGCGGGCAGTTCGTCAATTTTTGTTTTCAATGCCGCGCTGCGCGCCTTGAACGGTTCCATCGGGTCCGCGCCGCCGACACTGGCAGCGCCGCTCGCGGAAAGAGTTCCGCCGGAAGGTTTGATGTCGTCGTCTTTTGGCATACAGTTTCTTTCCCCAAAAAAATTCGGCACACATGTTCTAGCCCTGCACGTGTGTTCAACGCGCATTGTATCATCACCCGCGCGCGGTTTCAATACGCATAGTCATAAAGTCGCGCGCGCGGTGCGGCTGCGCCGCACGCGCGTTTCACCGCAAATGCGCGGCAAAAATCACTTGACGCGGGAAAAACAAGTTTTATACTTGCGCGACATGAATTCCCATTCTCAAAGGATTCCACCCGCCGCGCTCGACGCGCTGACCGACGCGCTGCATCCCGATCCGTTTTATGCCGCGCTCACACCCGAAGCGACCAACGACCCCGCGACATGGCGCGAACAATTGCACGCGTATTTTGCGTAAGCGGTGGACGAAGCACGCGCGTATGGAATTGTGGAATGGATTCGGGAAAACCATGCGGGCGCGGCGCTGTGGTTACTGCCGCAAGCGCCGGGGATCGCAGAAAAATTACAGCAAACCAAAAACGCGGCGCTGGAAAAAATTCTCACGCCGCGCGGTTTTGAAAATTACATCGCTATCCTCAATGCGATGGCGCTGCACGCCGAACGCGCGGCGCCGCGCGACGCGTGGTATCTTTCGATTCTCGGCATTGCGCCGGAATTGCAGGGGCAAGGGTTGGGGAAACAATTGCTCGCGCCGACTCTCGCGTTAGCCGACGCGCAAAATGCTGCGTGTTATCTTGAAACGTTCAACGCGCGCACGTTACGTTTTTACAAACGCGCCGGATTTCGCGTCGTGGCGCAACATGCGGAACACATCACGCAATCGGATTATTGGATTATGGTGCGCGTCGCGCGTCAAGCTTGAGTAAAAGGATTTCCAAACTGTTTGGCGCCACAGGACTCGCAGTAATACTTGTCGCCCGATTGAATATAACCGTCGTAACCGAGGTCAATCACTTTGCCGCATTGCGCGCAGTGGGTCGGCTCGAACGCGGGCGGGTTCTCGAGTTTTTCAAAATTGTATTCGTTCGTGCCGTAATAAACATAGATTTCCGTTTCAAAATCCGCGCGGCATTTTTCACAGTCTTGCCACTTGCCTTTATGTCCTTCGTGAAAGTGATAGCTGCACAAGGTGTAGCGGTCGTGATTGCGATGACACGAATTGTGCGCGTAGGAAAACATCACATAATCTTGTTCGTCGTCGCAAATCCAATTGCCGCAGCAAGCGGTGCGCGTCAACGGTTTCGTCGTCGAGCCGCAGAGACCACAGCGACGCTTTTCCTTTTGCCCCGCGCCGATTTCCACTTTCGATGCAGCGCGTTTGCGCGGTGCGCTTTTCGGCGCGGCGGCTTGCGGGTCATTTAACGCCGCGAGCTCCGCTTCCAATGCTTGCGTTTTCTCGGGACCGAGCGCAGGAATATACGGAATCATCCCCTGCATATACGCCTCCAACTGCGCGCCGACCGGCGCGTTGCGAATATCCATCGGCAATCCATTCACCATAAACATCCACACCAACGGGTTGGAATCCACGCGCGAGGGCAAACACCAATCCGGGTCGAGTTGGTGCATTTTGAACATGTCGCGAATTTTTTTGCCGTATGCGCTGCCGGTGGCGGAACTGACACCGCACGCTTTGCACAATTCGTCTGCGCGCATGTGCGGCGTTTGCGATTTGTCCCACAAAAAATTCACCGTGCCAAGCGCGTACAAGACGCCGCACGCCCACACTTGCGGTTTGCCGCGCGCAATCGGCGAAGGACGTTTGCGCGCGAGCGCGGCGGCAAGTTCATGCGCCAGCGTTTTGTATTCGTCGTTCAAATGTTTGGCGCAAACCGCGTCAATCACTTGCACAATGGGGTCGTAAAACCCGCGCATGTTTTCAGGAACGGTCTCGGATTTTTGGGGCATGGGCGGCTCCTCGTTTGCGCAGATAAAAATACGTAAACGATTCTATCACGAAATGTAACTTGCTGTAGTAGTCACACATCGCCCGCCACAAAAAAAACGGTTGCGCATGTGTCGCGTAAACACATACACAACCGTCAGTCTCCCAAAGAACTTTATGGTTTGGTAAATCGAAACGTTCTCGATTTCGTGCAGCCGAATTCATTGCACGCGCTCACATACCATTTGTACGTCGCCCCGCCGGGCAGCGCGAGGGTCTTGAAATAATTTTTCGTCAGACCCGCCGCACTGTCCACGACCTGATTCGTCGCCGCATTTTTGACGACGACCGAATACGTCCCCGCGCATGTGGCAAAATTCCATTTGAGCTTGGGGCGATTTGACGTAACGATGGCGCCGTTCCCAGGGGATTTCAATGCGGGTTTCGCCGGTTTTGCGGTGCATGGAGCAAACACGTATGCCGAACCTTGGTCCGCATTTCCAATCACATCATCCCCCACCGCGCCGACAACACCGACTTCGCTGCCCAGCGCGACGCCCCAACCAAAATTGTCACTGGCCGCCGCATCCACTGCCTTGACCGCAGAATTCTCGGTCGCATCGGTCCAGCCGCCGTTTGGTTCTTGAAAGACATACGCCGCGCCCGCATCACCGGAACTGCCCTGATTGAAATCCGGCGCGCCGACCACTATCACGGATACATTGAGAGCCACGGAATGCCCAAACCGGTCGCCGCTTGCGCCATTCGATGCGGTGAGTTTTGCCGACTCGGTGATATTTGCCCACGTCAAGCCCGGTTTGACAAATACGTACGCCGCGCCACGGTCACTGTCCTCGCCCGGCGCGCCCGCGACCACCGTGTTGCCGCTGATACTCACCGACCAACCGAGATTTTCAACCCCCGTGCGCGTTGTGGCCGTCAGTTTCGCCGTCTGCGTCATGTTTTGCCAATTGCCCAACGGTTTGGCAAAGAGATAGGTCGAACCTGAATCGGAATCATCGCCCGGCGCACCAACCGCGACCACATTTCCACTGATGCTGACCGACCAGCCAAAAATGGCATTGTCTTCGGGGTCATTCGGCAGAAGTGTATATGCGCCGTACTGCTGTCCGGTCCATCCGCCATTCGGTTCGGGAAAAATGTACGCCGCGCCGCGCTGATTGTTTGCCCCCCCGCCGCCGTACGTATCGTTGGCGTACGGCGCGCCGACGACAATTTCATCTCCGGCATATCCGACCGACCATCCGAAATTGTCGCCGCCCTCACCATCAAATGCCAACAGTTCCGCACTCTCGGTCATGTCCGTCCAACCGTTTAACGGTTTCACAAATACATACACCGCGCCGATTTGCAAAGCATTTGTCCATCCCGTCGCGGGCGCGCCCGCCACAATCGTGTCGCCGTTGATCGCAACCGTATAACCGAGATGATAAGTGTAATTGTTGCTCGTCGTCAGTTTCGCCGTTTGCGTCATATTCGCCCAACCCGTCGCGGGTTTCGTGAACACATACACTGCGCCGCGCGAAGAATTTTCACCCTTGGCGCCGACGATAACCGTATCGCCGCTGATAGCAACGCTGACGCCGAAATCATCCGACAGTGAACCATCCGACGCGGTCAACTTTGCTTTTTGGAAGAACGGGTCCACCGTCACCGGAAACTGCGCGCCGCGCGTGTCCACGCGCAGGACTAACATGCGCGCTTCATCTTTTTCATTCTTGCCGACAATTTCCAGTCGCGCGTGCAGCGTGCGTTCTTGCGCGTCGTAGGCGGTCAATCCAAAATACTGTGCAAGTGCGGTGCCGTTGCGCGACAAAGATACACTGCGCGCATCCTCGCCGATGTCGGCGCGCAGTTCGCGCGGCAATGCGAGCGCGAGGGTCAGCAAAGGGTCCGTAGGCGCGGCGGGCGCGTTCACGGTGAAACCTTGCTGCAAACCCAATGCGCCGTTGACGTACCATTCCGTTAGCGCGCCGCGCACGTACGCGATTCGATTCGCGTCTGCTGTCGGCATTTGCGCGGTCGTGGCGTACAACGCGTTACCGAAACCCCACGCGCGCAAACCCATGTGCCATTCCATTTCGCCGCTGCGCGCCGTGACCCCGTTCGCATCGAACGTCGCGCTCACGCCGTTCGCATCATTTTCCAAACGCCAGCCCTGCGCCTCGCGCTGCGCGTGATACGCGTTTTCACCGCGTCCGAGAAATTCTGAAATCACCGCTTGCGCGGGCGCAGGCAATTGTGCGAGCGAATCAATGCCCGTCATGTTTCCGACAGGGATTGGCGCGGCATCTGCCGACCGCGCAGCTTGGGTCATCACCAAGAGCGCCATCGCGACGAACGCCAACGCCAAGAATAAAAAGCGATAGTGTTTCATTAGAAAAGTTGCTCCTTGACTACCGGCTGCACCTCACCCCCGGCCCCTCTCCCAAGGGGCGGGAGGAACATGTTCTATTGCACCGTAAATTCTCGCACTGCCGATTTGCGACAACCGAAACTGTTGCACGCTTTCACAAACCATTTGTAGGTCCGATTGACGGTCAACGGGTCGGTCTTGTACTGAAGTTCAGTCAAGCCCGTCGCGCTGTCCACCGTGTTGTTGTTGGCGGCGTTTTTCACCGTCACCTCGTACGTATCCGCGCACGTTGCCGCATTCCATTTCAGCCTGGGTTGCGTTTTGGAAAGCGTCGCATTGTCATTCGGTTTTTTCAATCTCGGTTTGGAAGGTCGGGCAGTGCAAAGCTGCGATGCCGGAACCATTGCCGTGCGATTCACGCGCACATTGCCGCTGCTGCACGCGACATCGCCGCACTTGTCCGTAAAGACGCCGCCCGCATACAAACCGTTCGCATTCAACGCCAATGCATACACCGTGTTGTTTAGACCATTGCCCAACCCGCTCCAACTGCTGCCGTTCCACACCGCCGCGCTGTTGACGCGCACATTGCCGCTGCTGCACGCGGCATCGCCGCACAACGACGTAAACGCTCCGCCCGCGTACACGTCGCTGCCTTCCGCGACCAACGCGTTCACGGCGCCGCTCATGCCGTTGCCCATCGCCGACCAATTGCTGCCGTTCCATTTTGCAATGCGGTTCGCCGTCACATTGCCGCTGTTGCACGCCGCATTGCCGCACACTTCGATAAAATTCCCGCCCGCATACACATTGCTGCCGCTCACATCCAGCGCGGATACAAAATCATCAAAGCCATTTCCCAGCGCAGACCAATTGCTGCCATCCCATTTGGCGACATAGTTGACTGTCAGGTTGCCGCTGGTACAAGAGAGATTGCCGCACACATCCCAAAACGAACCGCCGACATACAAATCACTGCCGCTGACGACGAGCGCGTACACATAATGACTTGTGCCAAAATCCAATGCCGACCAATTACTGCCGTCCCATTTCGCAATCCGATTCACCGTCGTCGCCAATCCGCTGCTGCATGAGGTATCGCCGCAGACCTTGGTGAATTGCCCGCCGACATACAGGTCGCTTCCGTTTACGGCTAACGACCTGACCGTATCATTTGTGCCAAAGCCGACCGCCGACCATGCCGCGCCGCTCCATTTCGCCACGCGGTTCGCCGACACATTGCCGCTCGTACAAGTCACATTCCCGCAGATTTGCGTAAAACGTCCGCCGGCATACACATCCGTTCCATTCACCACAAGCGCTTCCACATCGCTGTTGACGCCGTTGCCCACCGCAGACCAACTGACGCCGTCCCATTTCGCAATCCGATTTGCCGTCACATTCCCGCTGTTGCACGTTGCATTGCCACAAATCGTCGTGAACGAACCGCCGGCATAGACCAGCGTGCCCTGAATTGCCACTGCAAACACATCGCCCCCCACGCCATTCGTCAAACCGGACCAACTGCCGGTGGAAGGCGCCGCGGGCGCAAATACGGGACCGCGCGCCGGGTCGAGACGCACCTGCCAGCCGTGCAAGTCCAAGTTTCCATTCTGCCCCGCTTTCAAATTCAATGTCCCGTCCTTGTTCAAGAGCGCAGACGGCGAAAGCTCGTTACTTGCCGGTGTTCCCGTCCACTGCGCCCCCGCCTTTTCGGGTGCGAACAAGAACAGTACCGCGAGCGTCAACGCCAGACTCGCGACCGCAAGCAAGGGACACATCAAGTTTACCCGTCGCTGTGTGATTCGCATTTAGATTCCTCCGTTTTAGCTTCACAAGCCGTGTGGTTCATGCTTGAATTCAAGATTTCGACCAGCCGTCCCAACGAATCAAAGTGCTGTCCGTGCGCCGCACCCACTTGCACGAGCGACCCGCGCAAGAGCGGCGCGCCGTCCGCATCAGCATTCGGATACAGCACGCGCAGTTTCAACACGAACGAAAGCGTTTGTTCAGTCATTGGCAGTGACACAATATCACTGCGCTGTCGCGGGATTCTCGCCTCGGGGATTGGCGCGAAAGACTATTGTAGCAAAACGAACAGAGGGAAATCGAGTAGGAAAAAAGGGGGGACCGGACTATTGTAGCAAAATTGCGAATGATGA
>CAZXYP010000013.1:10031-21751 GCA_964644955.1 uncultured Anaerolineales bacterium
CTTTCCGCCGCCGCGTCCGGGATTTTTCGCCGCGTTCCGCCAACGCCGCCATATCGCGCAAAATTGTGTGGCGGCTCACACCGAGCGCGCGCGCCAATTCGTCGTCGGTGGGCGCAGCAATTTGCGCGTGCGCTTCCGCCAAAAGTCGGCGCAGACGATATTGACGTCGCGCGGTCTTGCCGCGAATCAGTTCATCTTCCGGCGCGTCGAGCGTCCACGTCACGGTAACGCGTTCTGCGTCGGTCAATGTGCGTCCCAGCGGCGCGTCACGCCGCGCGAGCAGCACGGTCACTCGGCGCGGCGTTGGCGCCAGCGCGTCGTGCGCCGCGATAATCGCGCGATTCAACGGCACGCGTTCAAAGAAACTCGCGCGCACGGCATGGTCGCCGATGACCGAACCTTGCCGCTGCACTTCTCGATACGCCGCGCGCAGCGCGTTGTTTGCGTCGGCGGGACGTTCCAATTTCAACAGCAGTTGATACAATGCCCAGTGCCACCCTTGCGGCTGCTCGCCTTGCAAGGGTTCACCGCGCAGAGTTTCCAAACCGACATTCGCCAATTCCGCCGCGCGCGCGCGTTCGTTCAACGCGCAATGCGCCAGTCCCAAATACGCTTCCGTCTTGCGCTGCAAGAGCATGTGCTGCTGCTGCTGCCATGTCGCGCGCGCCGCGTCCAACAATTCGCGCGCGCGGTCCCATTCGCCCAGCTGCAAGCACAACACACCCCAGTCATGTCGCGCATACGCGGCTTCAGTCGCCGCGTCTACCTCGAGCGCAACCTCCAGCGCCTGCGCGTACAACTCGTGCGCCGCTTCAAAGTTTCCCGAATCGGCTTCGACCAGCCCCAAGACGTTGAGCGCCAAACCTGCCGTGCGCCGGTCGCCTACCGCCTGACAGTCCGCGAAAACGCGCGGGAGCAGCGCGCGCGCGGTTTCAAAATCGCCGAGCGCGTACGCGCCCGTCGCGAGCATGTGGCGCGCGACGGCGGCGCCGAGCCGATGGTCAAGCCGTTCGCACAACGCAACCGCTTCATGTCCTGCGGTCAACAACCGGTCCCACGCGCCCAAATCGTACAACGCGCCGACCATCGTGACGCGCGTAACCGCTTCGTTGTAGAGGTCGCCGCTCGTGTGCTGCGCTTGAATGGCTTGCGCGTGCAAGACGAGCGCTTGGTCCGGTTTCCCTTCTTGCCGCGCGAGATTGCCCAAGGCGCGCAGCGCGCGCCCTTGTGACTGCAATAAATTTTCGCGCCGCGCCAACTCGAGGGCGCGTTCGTAATCGGCGCGCGCGGCGGCGAGTTCCCCGCGCCGCGCCGCCGCATCGCCGCGCCAAAACAGCGCCTCGAATTCTTGCGGCGGGTCATCCAGCCGCTGCGCCAATTCGAACGCCTCGTCGAAAAATACGCGCGCGTCCGCGCTGCGTCCCGTCAACGCCGCGACGCGCCCGGACATCACCAACGCTTGCTGTGTCAACGCGTCATTTTCCAGCGCGCGCGCGTTCCGCAAAGCTTCTTCCAACGCGTGCTGTTGATTTTTGCGTTCGCCCAAGGCGTCGGCTGCCCGCGCCAACAGCAATGCCGTTTCGACGCGCGCGACATCGGGCGCGTCCGGCAGCAGCGCCAACGCGCGCAGGAACGCGGTTTGCGCGTCGCGAAACGCGAATTGCGCCAAATCTTGCGCGCCCGCGTGGCGATACGCTCCCGCCGCTTCCGCGCTACGTTCCGCGCGTTCGAGTTGAAACGCGCGCGCGCGCCAATTCTCTGGCTCGCGTTCGGCGAGCGCATCCGCCGCGCGGGAATGGAACGCGACGCGCCGCGCGGGCGTGAGCCGGTCGTAGACTGCCGTTCGCACGAGGTCGTGCGCGAATTCATATCCCGCCGAGGTCGGTTGCAAAAAAGCGCGCGCGGTCAATTCCTCGGCGGCGGCGGCAAGCGCCAGCGGTGAAATTTGCGCCACCTTGGCCCAGAGCCAAAACGCAACCTGTTCGCCCAACACCGCCGCGCCTTCCAACGCCGCGCGCGTTGGTTCGGACAAGGTGTCCAAACGCGCGGTCAGCGAGGGATGCGCCGCGTTCAGCCCCTCGGCGCGTTCGGTCAAGTATTCGGAAATGTAAAACGGGTTGCCGCCGGTCAAGGCAATTACGCGCGCAGCGTCCGCGCGCGCATCGGGTGGCAGCAGCGTCGAAATGTCCGCGGCGGTCAAGGGTTTCAGCGCGACGGTTTGCGCCAACCCCGCGCGTTCCCAGCGGCGCAGCATTTCCCAGCCCGCATTTTTTTCAATCTCGGGACGACGGTATGCCGCGCACAGCACGAGCGGCGTATGCGGCGTGTGCGGCGCAAGCGCGTCGAGCAAATCCCACAACGCCGCGTCCGCCCAGTGCAAATCGTCCAATATCAACACCAGCGGCGCAAATTGCGACAGCGTTTGCGCAAGCGTGATGAAATGCTGCCGAAAACGCGCGAGCGCTTGCGCGGGGGGCAGTTCGGGCAGCGCGGCGCGATTTTGCCACGGCGCATAGAGCACACTCAAAGCTCCGAGCGTCGTATCCGGCAAAATGCTTTCCAGCTGCGCCGCGCGCGCGCCGCGCAACAGCGGACCCAGCGCGTCCGCGAGCGGTGAAAACGGCGATGCTTCGGGAGTGTCGCGCGCGCCGCTGTATGCGGTCAGCATTTTGCGCCACTGCGCGCTGGCGGCGAGTTCGCGCAGTAGGCGGCTTTTGCCGATTCCCGCTTCGCCTTCGAGCAACAAAATTCCGCCGCGTCCCGTCAACGCCTGTTCGAGACGGTCAATGCCGATTGCGCGTTCTGGCGCGCGCCCCACGAAATGTGTTTGTTCGACTATCGGGAGAACATCGGGCGCGGACTGCGCTTCACGCCGAATCGCCTCGACCAACGCCTGCGTTTCTTTCAACGGTTCGACACCGAGTTCGGTCTGAAACAATTGGCGCACGAACTCAAAATGCTCGAGCGCCTGCGAACGGCGTTTTAATCGCGCGAGCAGGCGCAAATAGATTTGATGGCTCGTTTCGCGCAGCGGGTCCGCCGTCGTCAATTGTCGCGCATACGAGAGCGCGCGCGTCAAATCGTTTTGTGTTTCGTACGTATGCGCCAGGGTTTCCAGAACGGACAAGAATTTTTCCTGGAGGGCGAGGCGGGGCGCCAAAATCCAATCGTCATAAATCTCCGGCAAAAGGTCGCCGGTGTACAACGCCGCAGCGCGTTCGAGCGAATCGCGTTCGGCGCTTGCGGCGAGGCGTTCGAACTCCCAGACGTCCACGGTCAACGCGGCGTTTTCGGCAAGCCCGACGCGTTCCGCGTCCACTTCCAGCCAATCCGCGCCGAGGGTTTGGCGCAGGCGATACAGCGCGTCGGTAAAATTGCGGCGCACGCGTTCGGGCGGCGCGTCAGGGGAAAGTAATTCGGCGAGGAATTCGCGCGCGTGCGGCGTGTGCGGATGCAGCGCGAGGTACGCCAACAAACTCACCGCACGCGCGCCGGACACGTTCAAAGCGTGCGCGTTTTCGGTCACACGCAGCCCGCCCAGCAATTCAATGTGACGCATCGGAGGCATTGTCATACACTGCCTCGATTCTATTTTGAATTGCGCTACAATTCAAACGCGAGTGAGTCTTTGGGTGTGCGTCACGATTTTGGATTTCTATTCGATGCAGGTCGAATTTGCGATGCGTTGCGCGCAAACTATGTTTGCGACGAATTCGATTCGCCCGATTGCATCACCCAAAAATTGGACGCATACCCTGAGCGTTTTGGCTGCGCCCCTGCCGCACTTTTTATGCGCGCAGGTGACAAATTACTGCGATGCGCTGGATCGCCGTTGTCATACGCGACTCTTTGCGATGCGAATTGGCAATTCGCCCAATGCGACAAAAAAGGCGTGGGAAATTCCCACGCCCGTTTCATTCATCCGGTTCTTTGGTTTGCGCCTGGCCGTCCTCTTGCATCGCCCACGCAAATTTCTTGAGCAGTGAGCCGGTGTACAGCTTTTTCCAATCGTAGCCGACGCGTTCGCCCCAGTCCCGATACACGCGCGGGTCAATGTAATTCTTTAACGACGTATTCAACGCGTAATCTTTGGTCTCGCGCACCAGTTTCAATTGCAGTTCCGCGCGCTGCAAGCGTTCGTTGTAGTTTGTTTCGGCACGTTTGCGCGCGTCTTGCGCCGCAAGGAGCGCCTTGTGCGCCTGCGCCACGCGGTCCTTGACGCGTTTCGATTTCTGTTTGATGGTTTTCTCGGCGTCGCGTACGGCTTTTTCCGCCTGTTTGAGTTTCTTGTCGTACTCTTTTTGCTTTTTCTCGTCGTTCTCCGGACGCGGTTTGGCTTGGAGTGCTTCGAGCGCCGCTTGTTTTTTCAGCAGCGCGCCCGGTCCGGCGGCTTCCAATGCTTTTTGTTCCGCAATCGCTTTTTCAAGCGCGGCTTGACGCGCCGCAATCGCCGCGTCGAGTTTTGCCAAATCGGGTTTTGCCGCGCGCAATTTTTCGACGCCCTGCGCGCGTTTTTCCAAACTTTCTGCCCATGTTTTTGGCGGCGTGCGCTTGTGATTGCATTTGATGGCGGCTTGCAAGTTCGCCATTTTGGCGACGTATTCTTTTTGCGCGTCCGTCGCGTCTTTTTTCAATTTGCCGTTTTCGTCGAGATAACCGTCCACCGTCGTCGTGGCATGGTACGTGCGAAACACTTTGGCGGACAAACCAGGCATGACTCTTTTTAAAAAGTCATTGACGCGCGTGGAAGTAATGTCGGGAAAGAGTTGGTCGGTCGGCGCTTTGCCGCGTTCAAATTCCTTAAGGTTGTCGGCGAGCGCGCGGTCATTGTCGTCTTGAATCGGCAGCGTTTTTTCCCACCGCACACTGTCCTTGCCAAGAAAATCAAAATCAATTTTTTCCGCGCCGACCTTGACATGTTCCACGCGCAAGGTGGACGCGCCCACCGTATCCGCTTCGTCTTCGTCTTTTTCGTCCCCGACGCGCATTGCCAGACGGTCAATCAAATACACGACGGTGGCGACTTGACGTCGCTTTTCGTCCCGGTCGCGCATTCCTTTGCGAATCGCGGCGCGCACCTCGCGCAAATTCTGTTCCAGCGTCCACGCCTTGTCGTACTTTGCCTGTTCGCGCTCTTGGCGAAGGTGAGATGTTTCCGCGAGCAGCACATATTTGATTTTGTCGGTCAAGGTTTCGGTCCAACGCGCAATCCAGAGCGAATCGTGTTCGTGGACAATCCCCGCCCATTTGCCGTGCGGCGCTTCGGGAATCGGCGCGTCCTCATCCAAATTCAAAGTGACGTCGTACGAAAAAACGCGCGGTTTCCAACGCCCGCGCAGGGGATGCGCGCCGCGTCCCATGAAAATGCCCGGCGGTTCGATGAGATACGCGCCGATTTCGACCGTGTGGTCGTCCACTTGCGCGTATCCGTATTGCGCTTTCAATTCTTCGCGTTGGATTTTACGTTGTGCCGAAAGCTCTTTGCGTTTTTCTTCGGGCAGGTTCGCCAATTTTTCGCTCTGCGCGATGGCGACCATTTCGCGCCAATCAATCTCGGCGATTTGGACGCCCGCGAAAACATCGCTCCACTGCTCACACAAGGAAGCCAAAAAATTGGCTTGAAAAACGGGGTCGTCCACATACGGCGTGCCGATTTTTTTCGCCCACGCCATCAACATTTCTTCTTGCAAAGCATTTAATTTGACGAGTCTGCCTTGAATCGTTATCGAGAGACCGCGCGGCACATAGTCGGGCGGAAAGGCGATGCCGTTATGCCGCAAAATTTTCCACTTGATAGTCATGCTCCTTCAAAACGCGTTACGCTGCCGTTGGCTGCAGTGTCGGATGGCAAACGTCGTTATTATATTCAACTTTTCAAGATGCCCCAATCGCCCTCCGGCAATTCCGCGCGCCGCGCTGTAAGCTTTGTGCTATAATTTTGACCAACAGGCATGAATCCTCGAGCAAATGCATGGATACCCAATCACAGAAAGACTGAATTGATGAAGAACCGTCAGGAACGTCCGTTCGACTCGGATTTCAAGTCCGCGCTGCGATATTTACAGAGCGACGAAATCTCGCTTTCGCCCTCGCTCTTGTTTGCCCTGTCCGATGTGAATCGTCAAGAATTGCAGCAATTTGCGACCGTCTGGCAAACCTTATCCGCCGACAAACGCGGGCGCGTGACCCAAGCAATGGCAGAACTCGCCGAAGAACGCATCGAAGCCGATTTTTCGCGCATCTTTCGTTACCTCCTCGACGACGAAAATGCCCAGGTGCGCGCCAACGCCATCAACGGCTTGTGGGAAGAACAAGACCCCGCGCTCGCCACCCAATTGATTGGCGCGCTCCGCAGCGACCCCGCCGCGATTGTGCGCGCGGCTGCCGCCGAAGGGCTGGGACGTTTTCTTTTGCTGGCAGAGACAAAACGTGCGCCCGCCGCGCTCGGCGACGAAATCGAAACCGCGCTGCTCGCCGTCATTCACAGCGACGATGAGACATTGGTGCGCCGCCGCGCGATTGAATCCATCGCCTTTCTCGGCACCGCGACCGTGCGCGAGATTATCATGACCGCGTACGCCAATGACGATGCAAAAATGCGCGCGACGGCAGTGTTTGCAATGGGACGCAGCGCCGACCCGTACTGGAAACGTATCGCCGCGCAAGAATTGTTTTCGCCAGACCCGCAAATGCGTTTTGAAGCGGCGCGCGCGGTCGGCGAATTGGAATTTCGCGCCGCGGTCCCGCGTTTGATTGACCTGGCATCCGACCCCGATCGCGAAGTGCAAAGCGCGGCGCTCACGTCGCTCGGACAAATCGGCGGCAAAGAAGCGCGGCGCGCCCTTATTGCCGTCATCGAAAGTGATGACCCCGTCGCCGCCGAAATTGCCCAAGACGCCCTCGACGAACTCGAATTCGCGAGCGGTTCTGACATGCTGCTGGTGGATATTGGATTGGAAAGCGAAGAAGAAGCGCTGCTCCTTCAAGAATTTGAAAACGAGGACGAGGTCGGAGATGACGCGTACGATAACGACGATGCGCCGCGCGATTTGTTGGATGATGGCGCTTTCCGCCCGCGCCGCAAACGCGAATAGACTTTATCGGACACATCCGTAAGCATCGCATTGTGCGACGCCGTCCCTCGCCTTCGACGGCAAAATAAGGTATTCAAAAAGACAAGGCAAGAACCGGATACTTTGAGCTGCATTGTTTTTTCCGATTGCTTTTCAGACGTTGAATGCAATTCAATCCCCCCGCGCAATCGTTCCGCGATTTCGCGGGGTTGTTTTTATCGGTCACGCGCGGAACGAAATGCGCGGACGCGGCGTCTTGAGGGCAATGCCACATTCTTTTTCATGCAAAGGAACGTCATGCTCAGATCCTTTCTTTTGTTCACCCTATTGGTATTCGGCAGCGGCTGCGCGGCCTTGCAATCGCCCGCGCCAACACCCATCATCATCGTCGTCACTGCGACACCGGACGCCGCGTCGCCCAACGCGTCACCGTCGCCCTTGCCCGTGACCGCTTCCGCCCATCCGACCGCGCCGCCCGGAACACCCATTCCCGTTACCGTCGCGCCGGATGCCGCGTCATCCTTTCCGACCAAAGCAACGGATGTGCAATACGTTCGCGCCAAACAAGACATTAACATTCGCAAAGGTCCGGGTGTGCAATATGATATTGTCGGCGGCGTGTATGCGGGACAAACCGCCAAGGTCACGGGTGTCACAAACGCGGACGCGACGTGGTGGCGTGTGATTTGTCCCGACGGCAACGTGGGCGATTGTTGGGTGTCCGCCGACCCCGCGCTGACGGAACCTGCCGACGCGCCGAATGCGGGACCGACCGTCACCGCGTCCACTGAAGTTAACAGCGAAACCTATGTGCGCGCATTGGCAGCCGCGCTGCAAGGCAAAAATTTTGACGCGCTCAAGAGCATGATGGACGACCCGTTCACCATCGGCTATTGGCTTTCGGAAGGCACACAGCCCACGCGCGACCAAGCGTTGGAAGTATTGAAAAAATGGGTCGCGCCTGCGAGTGATATTGTCGTGGACGTCGCGAACAAGACCGACCAAACGAAACTGCTCAACGGCACAAATCCGCTCGGCATGTGGGACCCCAAAGTCAAGGTTGTAAAATCCGTGTATGTGAAAGGTTTGGGCGAAACGGGCAAGGACGAAGCATTGCTCATCATCGCCCAACGCGAGGACAAATCGCTGTACTGGTACGGCATGTTGTTTGCGGGCGACGGTTTTGTGAGATAGAAAATTCCATTCTGCTTCAACGGCGCGGCGCGCGATGCCCGCGCCGTTTTTCTTTTGACAATGCCGACGCGCCCCGTCTATAATCGCGACGCATGAACGTATCGCCGCCCATCCTGCAAACCAAACTGCATCCCCCCCCACTGCGCGCGGACGCCCTTCCGCGCGCGCGGTTATTGGAACGCCTGCGCGATTCGCCGCGTTTGGGTCAAACCCTTGTTTTGGTCTCGGCGCCGGCGGGCTTTGGTAAAACCACGCTGCTGTGCGCGTGGGCTGCGGAGGAACAGTTACCGTTCGCGTGGCTTGCGTTGGACGAAGCGGATAACGACCCGACGCGTTTTTGGACGCACTGTATCGCCGCGCTGCAAACCGTCGCGCCGGGCGTGGGCAAAACCGTACTGCCGCAGTTGTTGGCGCCCGAGCCGCCGCCGCCCGAAGCCATCGTCACGCTTGTCATCAACGACCTTGCCGCACACACCGAAACGGTGCGCCTCGTATTAGACGATTACCATCTCCTCACCAACGACGCGCTGCACCGCGCGCTTGCATTCTGGCTCGACCATGCGCCGCCTAATTTTCCACTCGCGCTGACCACGCGCGCCGACCCATCCTTACCGCTCGCACGTTTGCGCGCGCGCGGCAAAATGCTGGAACTGCGCGCCGACGATTTGCGCTGCACAGCGGACGAAGCGGCGGACTTTATGAATCGCGCGATGGGTCTGACCCTTTCCGACGCGCAAGTCGCGACTTTGGAAAAACGCACCGAAGGTTGGATTGCGGGTTTGCAGCTTGCCGCCTTGTCACTGCGCGGCGCGCGCGACGCGGAACAATTCATTGCCGCGTTCACGGGCAGCCACCGTTACGTGATGGACTATTTGGTGGACGAAGTGTTGGCACAGCAAAACGAACGCGCGCAATATTTTTTATTGCGAACCTCCGTCCTGGAACGTTTCAACGCGGCATTGTGCGACGCGGTTTTGCGCACTGCCGACAGCGCCGCACAGCTCGCGCAGTTGGAACGCGCGAATTTATTTCTCGTCGCGTTGGATGAGGCGCGCGAATGGTTTCGCTATCACCATTTGTTTGCGGAATTACTGCGCCACCGCTTGCAAAAATCAGACCCCGCGCTCATTCCCACCCTGCATCTCCGCGCGAGTGAATGGTTCGCAGAGCATGACGCGCCGGCGGAAGCCATTGACCACGCCTTTGCGGCGCAGGATGAGGAACGCGCTGCGCAGCTCTTGAATGAACACATTGCCACGTTCAATTCGCGCGGCGAACAGGCGACGGTGCGGCGATGGTTGGAACGTTTGCCCGCCGAATGGATTGCGCGCAATCCACTGTTGGCGCTCGCGCAAGCGCACGCGTTCATTTGGCAGCACGATATGGAACGCGCCACCGCGTGTGTGGAACAAGCAGAACACGCGTTGGCATTGTATCCCGATGCGCCGTGGCACGACCTTGCCCGCGGGCAAATTGCGCGCAGCCGCGTATATATCGGCGGCTTTCACCAAGACCTGCAAACGATTGAGGACATTGCGCGGCACGCACTGGAGGAAATATCGCTGACGCCCGGCGTGCGCGCGGAAATTTTGCAGGGACTCGGCTTGGCATACACCGCGCACCAGGAGCATGACCGCGCCGCGCAGGCGTATGCCGACGCATTGGAAGCGTGTCGCGCGGGCGGTGAAATCTATGAACCGATTGTGTTGTATGCGAATCAAGCCGAGACATTGTTGCGACAAGGACGCCTCACCCACGCGCTGGAAAAACTCGAGCACGCGCTCGCACATGCGGCGGCGCATCATTTACAAGAATTGCCGGTCAATGCCATCGTTCACGAAACGCTGGCAGACGTGTATCACAAACGCTATGACCTCGCGCAAGGCGAGCTGCACGTCGCGCGCGCGCGGCAGCTGTGCGCGCAAGCGCATTGGACGCGGATGCTGTACTATTGCGTGATTCTGTCCGCGCGCTTTGCCGTCGCGCGCGGCGATTTCGCGCAAGCGCAGCGCGAATTGGATGACGCGCATGCGCTCGCCGAAAAATTTGCGCTCGCTCCGACCGTCGTCAAGTTTTCCGTCATCACACAGGTCGGGCTGTGGCTGGACACCGGCAAGCTGGATACCGCGGTAAAGTGGGCGGAAACCCGGCGCGCAGACATTTCTCCGTCAGAATTGGGACCGCTCCGCGCGCGCGTGCGCGTTCTGCTGGCGCAAGGCAACGCCGATGCAGCAATGTCTCTGCTCACACAGCTGGAAGCGTTGGGCGCGGCACAGCTTTCGCTCGAATCCCAAATCAGTCTTGCGAGTTTTTTTGCCGTCGCGCACGCCGCCCAACAGAATCACCGCGCGGCAATGGACGCTTTGCCGCGCGCGCTCGCGTTGGCGGAACCGGAACAATTTGTGTACGCGCTTGCCTATACCGGCGCGGCGTTACACCCGTTGCTCATCGAATACCGCGCCATTTTGGAAAAACACGCGCGACCAGACGACAAAGCGGCGCACCGCCTTTTGGAATTCACCGACCGCGTATTGGCAGCGTTATCAAATTCTCCAATCTCTCCTCTCCAATCTCCAGTCTCTAGTCTCCTCTCTCCGCCCCTCACCGAACGCGAGACGCAAGTACTGCAGCTCATGGCGCAAGGGATGTCGAACCGCGAAATCAGTACGCGCCTGCACATCTCTATCGCGACGGTCAAAAAACACAGCGGCTTGTTGTTTGACAAACTCGGCGTCAAGAATCGCACCGAAGCGGTCATTCGCGCGCAGCATGACGGACTGATCTAGCACAAAAAATAAACCCCTGCGGTAGACTAAAGTTTACTGACAAGTAGCCCGGTTGACGGTTACACTGCGTGTGTAATCGTCAGCCGGTTTTTTGCTTGCCTATGCCAACGCATTTCATCCAAAACTCGTTCCGGGCGTCTGCCCGTTTTTACACCATCTGCATCGCGGAAGGACTCGATACCAGCTGGAGCGATTGGTTCGACGGGTTGGAAATCACTTCCGGCAGTGCGGCAGAACCCCGCACCTTGCTCACGGGCTATGTCCGCGATCAGGCAGAACTGTTTGGCATCTTGAACAAGTTACGCAGTCTCAATTTGACCTTGCTTTCGGTGCAGGGTCACGATTCAGAAAAAAAGGAGTAATAGAAATGGAACCTCGTGTGACACAAAACGATATTTCGACCTGGACGCTGCGCGATTTTGCGGCATTGACCCCGCGTCAAATCGTCGGCGCGCTGCTCGTCCTCGCCGCAATTTTTGCGCTGCTATTTTTCGCATCCTCCGCGCACGCCGCACCCGATGCCAAATACACCGTGAATACTCTGTTCGATGGAACCACCTGCGACGCGAATTCGTGTTCGCTGCGCGGCGCCATTCTCGCCGCCAATGCTGCGCCGGGCGATGACACTATCAAATTCAATCTTGCAGGCGCGGCTTGCCCCGGGGGC
>CAZXYP010000013.1:21761-25581 GCA_964644955.1 uncultured Anaerolineales bacterium
GCGCTCCCATTTATCACCGACCCGATTGTCATTGACGGTTACACCCAGCCGGGCGCATCCCCCAATACCTTAACCGTCGGCAGCGACGCGCATTTGCGGATTCGGCTCAACGCCAATACGGCAATGAACGGACTCGTCGTGCAAGCGGACAATTCCGTGATTCGCGGGTTGGTGCTGACCAACTTTGGCGTCGCCATCCATTTGCAATCCAATACCAATCGCGTCGAAGGCAATTTCATCGGCACGAACGGCACCGGCACGGGCGCGGGCGGCAAAAACACCGTCGGCATCTACATTGACGGCGAGGGCAATTTTATCGGCGACGCCACCACCGCCGCGCGCAATCTGATTTCGGGCAATGACATTGCCATTCTCATCGCCAACAAATACAACAACGTGCAGGGCAATTACATTGGTACGGACGCGCAAGGCACCAGCGCAGTGTTGAATCAAGAAGGCATTCGCCTCACCGGCGGACATTCGTCCGTCATCGGCGGCAAAGGCAAACTCGGGCGCAACGTGATTTCGGGCAATGACAATCTCGGCATCTATATCCAAAACAGCGCGCAAGCGACGACGATACAAAACAATCTCATCGGTCTCACCGCAAACGCGAAAGGCGCGCTCGGCAACAACGGCGCGGGCGTCATCATTGACGGCGTGAGTTCAAACAATCTTATTAAACGCAACAAAATCGCCAACAATAACGGCGCGGGCATTCGCATCAACGACGCCGGGGTGTCTGCGAGCAACGCGGTGATAACGCGCAACGCGCTTTTCAACAATGACGCCTTGGGCATTGATTTGAAAAACAACGGCGTTACCCTGAACGATGCGGGCGACAACGATACGGGTCCGAACTATGCGCAAAACTTTCCGGTGATTGAAGCGGTGAACAGCGCCGCAAGCGCGACCACCATCAAAGGACAATTGAACAGCAAACCGAACGAATCCTATCGCATCGAATTTTTCATCAGCCCCGAATGCAATCTGGGAGACCCCAACAACTATGGCGAAGGCAAAAAATATATCGGCACGACGGACGTAAAAACCAAAGCGAACGGCACAGCCAAATTCAAATTCGTCAAGAACAAATCGTATCCGACCGGACAATTCATCACCGCCACCGCCACGCAGTTGTTTGACGGCTATCCCGATTACACGTCCGAATTTTCACAATGCTACATGTTGGGCGGGTCGTAAATACAAAACTGCAGCATAGCCCCTTGTGGACGTTGATTCCAAGCAAAACGCGCACGCGGGGCTATGCGGCACAACCTACAAAGGAATCTTCACATGCGCACACTAAAATGTTTTCTCCTCATCGCCTTGATTGTTTTCGTCGGCAGCGCGTTTCGTGTCAACACATTGCGCGCCGAAGGCGAGGACGTAAATCTCAACACCATTCAAGTGACGACGAACGCGGACGAATACGACACCAACGGCACGGGCGCGGGCTGCTCGCTGCGCGAAGCCGTGACCGCCGCCAACACCGACGCCGCATTCGGCGGCTGCAATGCGGGCAGCGGCAAAGACAAAATCATGTTGCAAGACAAGTA
Source organism: uncultured Anaerolineales bacterium (assembly GCA_964644955.1). Taxonomy (GTDB): domain Bacteria; phylum Chloroflexota; class Anaerolineae; order UBA4142; family SHND01; genus SHND01. Next base: position 23,321 of record CAZXYP010000013.1, read on the forward strand.
CTATTTGTTTGAGCGTCCCGAAACCGACAACAGCAATTCCGGCGGCGACCTTGACCTTACTACGCCAATGATTTTGCAGGGACAGGGCAGAATGTCCACCATCCTTGATGCCAATGCGTTTGACCGTGTTTTTAATGTCTGGGCAAATGGCGTCAAAATCAGCGGCGTGAAAATTACCGGCGGCGGCAACGTTCAAAATGGAGGCGGCGTTTTGGTCGCCGCTCAAGTGACGCTTCAGGACGTGTACATTTACGACAATGTTTCGACCAACAACGGCGGCGGCATCATGGTTTCAGCCGACGGCAACTTGACACTCCTCAACAGCATGGTCGAAGAAAATCGCGCCACCATTTCCGGCGGCGGCATCGAAAATCACGGCACGCTTACCGTACGCAACAGCCGGCTCTATCGGAATCGCGTCACCAACAGCGGGTCGGACGGCGGCGGCATCATGAACTATGAAACTGCAACCGTGCGCGACAGCACCCTCGACGCCAATCATGCCGAAGGTGACGGCGGCGGCATTTACAATTTCGGCACACTGAACGTACTCGGCAGCACCTTGAACGGCAACAACATTTACGGCGATGGCGGCGGCATCTACAACACCGGCGACATGGTGATTGAACGTTCCACCCTCAGCGGCAACACCGCGTACGGCTCGGGCGGCGGCATCAGCGCCCAAAACACCGCGACCACAAAACTCTACAATGTCACTGTCGCGTCCAATTACGCGGACTTTGACAGCGGCAACAACGGTTCGGGCGGCGGCATCCACAACGCGCCGTGCGTCAACAACTGCAACGTCATTGAAATGCACAACTCGCTGCTTGGCAACAACAAGCTGCCCATCAGCAACACCAACAGCGACACGCAGGGATACTTTACATTCGCGGGCGAATACAATTTCATTGAAGCGCCGGGCGGGCAATACATCGGAGACATCACGCATTTGACTTTGGGCCAAGATCCCGCGCTCGCGTCCTTGAGCAACAATGGCGGCGCGACCAACACGCACGCGCTGCAATCCAACAGCCCCGCCATTGACAAAGGCAACCCCGCGGGCTGTCGCGATGCCAACGGCAATCAATTACTTACCGACCAACGCGGCGAAAGCGCGCCGCACGACGGCGATGGCTTGAACGGACCGCGCTGCGATGTCGGCGCCTTCGAACTGCCCCTGTCAAGCAGCTGCGCAGCGAAACCGAACAAGCCCGCCATTACGCAGCCCGCAAACATGGGCGGTTACCCGACGAACCAACTCACCATCATTTGGGGCAGCGCGCATTGCGCCGAAACGTTCCAACTCATCGTCAAGCAAGGTTCCAAACAGGGAACCACGATGGTCAACGCCAAAGACTTGCGCGTGCTCGAATACGAAACGCCCATCATGAAAAAAGGTAAAGATTATTACGCCCGCGTCAAAGCGTGCAACAGTTTCGGCTGCACCAAGAGCGCGTGGGTCCAATTCCGGCTCGCCAAAAATTAACCTCGCCGGCTGGACAAAATGTACCTTTTGATACATTTCACCCCGCCGCCTTGCCGCTATAATGACCGGCGTCAACCCCGGGAGGAAGCAAATGTTTACACGATTCCGTTTTGTATTGGCAATATTAATTTTCGCGACGCTCGTCTTCGGCGTTGCTCCGGCACATGCCGACGACGAAAGCGCGGACGGCGCAACCATCAACGTCACCACCACCGCCGACGAATACGACACGAACGGTTCGGGCGCGGGCTGTTCCCTGCGCGAAGCCGTCACCGCCGCCAACACCGATGCCGCGTTCGGCGGCTGCAAGGCGGGCAATGGCAAAGACAAAATCGTATTGCAAGCAGCAGAGTATCTGCTCATGCGTCCGGGTCTGGAATCGAATAACGAGTCGGGCGACCTCGACATCAAGTCGAATGTGACACTGCAAGGCGCCGGACAAACGACCACCATCATCAACGGCAATGATTTGGACGGCGTCATTTTTATCAGCGGCGCCACAAACGTCGTCATGAACGATTTGACCGTCACAAACGGCACAACCAACACATCCGGCGGCGGCATCAACGCGCAAAACAAATTGACGCTCAATCGCGTGACCGTCAGCCACAATCACGCCAACCTTTACGGCGGCGGCATCGGCGCGAGCGGGACGGGCGAGAGCGTCGGCTTGTTCATGAACAATTCACTGGTCGAAAATAACACTTCGGGCAGCGACGGCGCGGGCATTTACACCTACGTTCCCACCACAATCACTGCCAGCACCATTCGC
>CAZXYP010000013.1:25591-30762 GCA_964644955.1 uncultured Anaerolineales bacterium
ATTCGCAACAACACGACCCAAAATTCCGGCTCGCTCGGCGGCGGCATATACAATTACGGCAATGGCAATCTCTTGATACGCGACAGCGCCATCTACAACAATACGGCAGAAGGACACGGCGGCGGCGTTGCCAACTCCAAACCAGCCACATTGGTCAACACCACCGTCAGCAGTAACAACGCCAAAGGGAACGGCGGCGGGCTTTACAATTACAATGGCACGTTCTCACTGTACAGCGTCACCATCGCCAACAATCATGCCGATTCCAACAACAACAATACGGGTCTCGGCGGCGGCATTTGGACATACAGTTGTGCTTCCAGTTGTCCGGTCGAATTGCTAAACACCATTGTCGCCAACAACACGCTCAAAACCGTTGGCGCTACCGCGAACGACTGCGAAGGTCCGTTGACTTCGGGTGGTTTCAATTTGATGGAAGCAATTCCCGGCACCTGCACCATCGGCGGCAGCACCGGCAACAATATCACCGGTCAAGACCCCGCGCTCGGCATCCTCGGACCGAACGGCGGCGCAACATGGACGCATTCGCTCGCGGGCAACAGTCCCGCCATTGACAAAGGATCGCCCTACGGTTGTAAAGATGAAACCGGCAGCATTCTCGCCGCCGACCAACGCGGCGAACTGCGCTCGACCGATGGCGACGGCATCGGCGGACCACGCTGTGACATTGGCGCATCCGAACGTCCCATCGCCGCAAGCTGCATAGCCAAACCCACGACGCCGCAGGTGGATTTCCCGATTGACGGCTCGACCAACAGCGGACACAAAACAACCCTGCGCTGGAAAAACGCCGACTGCGCCGAAAAATTCAAAATTATTCTCAAACGCGGCTCACCGCAGGGGTCGGTCGTCCAGCTCTTTAAAAACGTGCGTGTGCTCGAGGTCACCAAAGGGAAATTGAGTTTTGACAACTATTACTGGCGCGTCATTGCCATCAACCAATTCGGCAAAACCAAGAGCGCGTGGTTCAGTTTCACGCTGGCGCCAAAATAAATCGCGCGCATGCCCGTGATGACGCAAACAAAAAAACCGGTCACATCGCTGACCCAATTCAATATCGGAGGCAAAGGATATGCAAAATCGTTTGTTCAAAATCGTACTGCTCTGGAATGCGGCGCTGACTGCCATCTTGCTGGCATCGCTGTTGGTCAATGCGAATTTCGCGCTCGCCGCGAACGACCCACCCGTCAAGGTCTTTACCGCGCGCTCCGCACATGCGGGCGGCTTGGACGGTTCCGGCACCACGACGAATGTGTCCATCAACAGCGATGCATCGTGGACACAGCTCATGACTGTGGACGTTAATTTTGGAACACAGAATCACGCGCATCAATGCGTCGCCATCGCCAGCGCAGACGTCTTGAATCCGTTCAGCGGCAGCGCCAATCAACGCAACAGTTACTTTTTTGACCTTACGGTCGGTCTGCCCAATGGCGGCAGCACCGACGGACCGGGCACGCGTACGGTGGAGCTCATCAACAACTCGACGTACGGGAATGCTCTCGAAAACATCACTACCAATCGCGCGTTTTTCAATATCCAAAACGGCGCGCACACGATTTACTTTTTGGGACGCAAGAGCACCGGCGCGCCGAACGCGAACGTCGCCGACTCGTCCATGAGCGTCATCTGCTTGAAAGTGACGCAATAGTCCAACCACACCAGACGCCGCATCGGAATCTGATGCGGCGTTAATTTTTTTTGACACGCTATCCAACGCGCACGTATAATTGCGCGGATGGGATTCAACCGCACACCCACCGGCGAGCCGCTTTTACACACCAAACTCTTTGCGCCGACGCGGCACGGCATTTGGGTCCTGCGCGCGCGTTTGATTCAGCGCCTGAACGACGGCTTGGCGGCAGGACACAAATTGCTCTTGATTTCCGCGCCGCCCGGTTTTGGCAAAACAACGCTGGTGACGGAATGGGTGACGCCGACCCAAACGCCGTACGCGGCGTCCCATTCCATGCGCGCCGCGTGGTACGCGCTTGACGAAAGCGACAACGACACCGCGCAGTTTATGGCGTACCTGTACGCCGCGCTCGAAACCTTGTGCGACCAACGCGCGGAATGGCAAGAACTGCGCGCGCTTTTGCACGTGACGCCGCTGCCCGCGCCCGATACACTCCTCAGCGCCGCCATCAATCTCTTGTACGCGGAACCGGCGCTTGTGCCGCGTCTGCTCGTCCTCGAGGATTACCACGTCATTCAAAACGTCGAAATCCATCGCGCGCTCGCGTTCTGGCTCGACCATGCGCCGCCGGGACTGCATCTCGTCATTACTTCGCGCGCGGACCCGCCGCTGCCATTATCGCGGCTGCGCGCGCGCATGCAGTTGACCGAAGTGCGCGCCGCCGATTTGCGATTCACCTACGACGAAGCGGCTGCGTTTTTGCAAACCACGATGGGTCTGCACCTGACCGCCGCGCAAATCGAAATGCTCGAACAGAAAACGGAAGGATGGGTCGCCGGTTTGCAGCTCGCCGCTTTGTCACTGCAAAAAGATGCCGACGCTGATGCGATGCTCCGCGCGTTCACCGGCACGCATCGCTATATCATGGATTATTTGTTGGAAGAAGTGTTACAGCGCGAGCCGGAACCGATTCAAACGTTTTTGTTACACGCCTCCCTGCTCGAACGTTTCAACGCGGCGTTGTGCGATGCCGTCATCTCCGAAAGCGACAACGCGAGCGCGCAGTTGGACTATTTGGAACGGCGCAATTTGTTTATCGTTCCGCTCGACGAGCGCCGCGAATGGTATCGCTTCCATCAGCTCTTTGCTCAGGTTTTGCAGCAGCGTCTGCGCCGCCTGTCGCCGGACATGGTTCCCCAATTGTACGTGCGCGCGAGCGAATGGTTTCAAGCACAAGCGCTGCTGCCGGAAGCGATTCACTATGCGTTGGCGGCGCAAGATTTTGACCGCGCCGCGCGCTTGATTCAGGCGAACGCCAAAGCGATGCTCTATCAGGGGACGCGCGCAACGCTGCAGCGTTGGCTCGACGCGCTGCCCGACGCGGTATTGGACGCGCATCCCGCATTGTGGCTGAGCCGCGCGGAAACATTCGTCATTTCGCAGGATTTGTACAGGGCGGACAACGCGCTCGCACGCGTGGAACAATTGCTGCCGCAGATCCAAGACCCCGCGCTCGCCCAAACCTTGTCCGGCGAAAGCGCCGCGATTGGCGCGAAGATTGCTTTGAATCGCAATGAGGTTGCACGCACCCTGCAATTGGGACAGCAAGCGCTGGACACGTTGGACGAGACCGAATTCTTGATGCGCTCCGCTGTCTGGCTGCACATGGGCGTCGCGTATGATTGGGACGGACAACTCGAACGCGCGTTGGAATGTTTTCGTCACGCGCGGCAGCTCGGCGAGCAGGCGCAAGATGCTTCCGCCACTGTGCTTGCCATTGCCAATTACGGTGCGGCAGAAAAAACGCGCGCCGCGTACCGCCGCGCCGCTGAAATTTATCAGCAAGGCATCCAAACCGAAGCGCCGTACAACGCGAGCTATTTGCCTGCCGCCGTGTACTTGTACACCGACCTTGCCGAGCTGCATTACGAGTGGAATGATTTGGAGGGCGCGCGGCGGCAGATTGACCAAGCCATCGAACGCAGTGAATTGTTGGGTTTGACGCGCGCGCGCGTCGTCAGTTATCGCATTCTCGCGCGCTGGTTACAAGCCAACGGCAAATTTGTTCAAGCGCAAGACATGTTGACGCAAGCCCTGCAGCTCGCGCAGGAACATCAAATCCCGTCGCATTATGCTTCCCCCGCGCGCGCGGTGCAGGTGTATCTGTGGCTTGACACCGGAAACCTAATGCGCGCGGTGGAATGGGCAACCCGGAGCGGACTCGAAACGGACACGTCCATTGACAAACCGCGTCAAGAAGAATATCTCGCGCTCGCGCGCGTGTATCTGGCGCAAAACGAAGCGCAGCGCGCGCGCGCAGTTTTGGAGCGCCTGTTGGCGGACGCCGAAAACGGCGGGCGCACCGAATGTGTTATTTGGGCGCTGGCGCATTTGGCTTTGGCGCACCACGCGCAACACGATTTCGAGCGCGCTCGCGCCGTGTTGACGCGCGCTTTGGAATTGGCAAAACCGCCTGGTTTCGTGCGCACGTTTCTGGATTTGGGCGCGCCCATGCATCAAATATTGCAGCAAGCCGCGTCCACCGCTGCCCCGCCCCTGCGCGCGTATGTTGAATCGCTCGTTGCAAACAACGCGGCGATACCGGCAACAAGCCAACCGTCCGCCGCGCCGGAGCGCCCCGAAACCACAGAATTGGTCGAAGAGCTCACCGAACGCGAAAAACAAGTCCTTGAATTGGTCGCGCAAGGACTCTCGGACAAACAAATCGCCACGCAGCTCATCGTCGCCACCGGCACGGTCAAACGCCATCTCAACAACATTTACGGCAAATTGGGTGTCAACAGCCGCACGCAAGCGCTCGCCCGCGCCCGTCAAGTGGGCTGGATTCCCTAAAATACGTCTTTTGATACATGACATGCCGCGCCCGCGCGTTTATACTCGCAACATGGAATCGAGCATTTCCGCTGCCTCTGAAGCGCAACATCTGCCGCCCGCGCCGCACACCTTGTATCAACTCCGCCTCGCAGGCAATCTGGACCACACGTGGCAAGAGTGGTTTGACGACATGCGCTTGAGTTACGATGCAGAGCGCGATGAAACTGTCCTCACCGGCGCGGTTACCGACCAAGCCGCGCTGCACGGGCTTCTCGCCAAAATTCGCGATTTGGGTCTGCCGTTGGTCGAACTGCACCGCGTAACGCAAACTTCTGAATTCTCGGCGAATCCAGAAGTTTGAATCGCACATTTTTCATTTCACCACTCCGCGCATCGTCACACGGTGATTGGGAAACACCGCGTGCAAATTCGCGTTGCCCAACCGCTTGACCAGGATTTCGCCCAACACATCGCGATAATCCGTGGTCACTGCCAAATCAATGTGTTCAAACAAAACATCGGGCTGCAACCCTTGCCATTCGCCGTGCACGCGTCCGCCGCGCATCCCGCCGCCCAATAACCACATGACACTGCCATGTCCGTGGTCCGTCCCCAAACCGCCGTTCTCTTGCACCCGCCGCCCGAATTCCGACATGACCACAATGCTCAACCGGTTTGA
>CAZXYP010000014.1:0-30217 GCA_964644955.1 uncultured Anaerolineales bacterium
ACCAGACTGGGTAGTTGTGGTTGGCGATGTTAATTCAACCATTGCCTGCGCACTGGTGGCCTCAAAACTAGGCATAAAAGTCGCTCACGTGGAAGCCGGCCTGCGTAGCAACGACTGGTCAATGCCGGAAGAGGTCAACCGCGTACTGACTGACCGGCTATCAGATTTGTTGCTGACTCCCAGTGCTGATGGAGATGAGAATCTGGCGCGTGAAGGAATTGACGCGACGATTTTGGAAGCGGCGCCGGGACGCGGCAATCTCGTGGCGCGTTTGCGCGGCAGCGGACGCGGTGCGCCGTTGTTGTTGATGGCGCATCTCGATGTGGTGCCGGTCGAACCGGCGCGTTGGAAACAGGACCCGTTCGGCGGCGAAATCCGCGATGGATTTTTGTACGGGCGCGGCGCGCTCGACACCAAAGATTTGGTCGCCATGGAGCTCGCCGTTTGCTTGTGGCTCAAGCGCAATCATGTGCCGCTCGCGCGCGATGTTATTTTCATGGCGAACGCAGATGAAGAAGTGGGCGGACATCTGGGCGCGGCATGGATGGTGCGTGAACACGCGGATTTGATTCGGGCGGAATATGCCATCAACGAAGGCGGCGGGTTCGGCACGACGGTTTTGGGGAAACGCATTTACACGGTGCAAACCGGCGAAAAGGGAACGGCGCGCTTTACGCTGCGCGCGTTCGGCAGACCGGGGCACGCGTCCATTCCCCAACGCGACAATGCGGTGCTGAAACTCGCGCGCGGTTTGGATGCTTTGGGCAGCGCGACGTTTCCGCTGCACGTGAGTGTGACCGCGCGGAATTACATGATCGGACTGGCAAACGCGTTGGGCGGGCAGGCGGCTGCGGGGCTGCGGCAGTTGGCAGAAGGCAAGAACGGCAAACGCGCGTTGGAGCAGTTACCGTTGGACGAAGGCATGCGCGGATTGTTGTATGCGATGCTGCACAACACGGCGACGCCGACCAAATTGAATGCGGGCAGTAAAATCAATGTGATTCCGTCTGTCGCCGAAGCACAGGTGGATGGGCGTTTGGTTCCCGGTCAGACCGCCGAAACTTTTTTGCTTGAATTGCGCGCGGTGTTGGGCAACGAATACGAGATTGAATTTCATCAACCGACCACCTGCGGCATCGAAGCCGACCCGCAATCGCCGCTGTATGAACTGCTGCTGCGCACCTTGAAACAAAACGACCCCGCCGCCATTGTGCTGCCCGATTTGGTCGTCGGCGCGACCGACGCGCGACACGTCACAAAATTGGGAACCAAAGTGTATGGTTTTTGCCCGATGTTCGACGACGCTGCCGAAATGGAACGCGTGCACGGCGACGACGAACGTATTCGTTTGGACAATGTTGGTTTTGGCACGCGCGTCTTGTATCAAGTGGTGAGTGAGTTTGCCCGGACCGCGTAAGGATGAATGCCGACGACATTGTTTTGGTCGCGTTGATACCATCGCCGCGTGATTTGGAAATCGCGCGGCGCGAGCGATGGTATCGGATTCCGACGCGCTCTGCGCCGAAATTTTTCGGCGGCGCGCAAGTGCTGGCGTTTTATCTGCCTGCCGCGTTTCGGGAACGCAAGTGGAGCATTGACACGTACGCGTTGGTGCGCGGGCATGAATTAGTGCGGCGGCGCGATTTATTGCCGAATGAAGCATCACACCCGCGCGCGGACGAAACGTATTACAAATTGCAATTGGGCGAGTCGCACGCGCGCGTGCCGCCGATACTTTCCAAGCGCGGACGGCGCGTCCTGTTTTTGTGGACGAACTGGGAAAAATTTAGCCGCGCGCGCGAGTGGAACGATTTGTATGTGCGAACGCCCGCGCACGAAAAATTGTACGACGCCCTGCGCGCGGACGATTTGGATATTGAGCGCGAAGTGATGGTGCGCGAAGGACGCGCGCGGTATCGCGTGGATTTTTTGATTCACTTGCCGCACGGACAGCTTGCCGTCACATTGGGCGAAACCGCCGCACAGAAAAAAATCGGTGCGCGCCAATTCGCGTTAACGGTGACGCCCGAAGACATTGAAAACCATCTTGCGCGCGTGCAGGATTCGATCCATCGCGCTGCGCGCGAACTTCAACCCACTTTTTCAACGAGGAAGCCATGAGCATTTTGGTGGATAAAAATACGCGCTTGTTGGTGCAAGGCATCACGGGACGCGAAGGCATGTTTCATACAAAAAATTCGATCGAGTACGGCACGAACGTGGTCGCGGGCGTGACGCCCGGACGCGGCGGCGAAACAGTGCTGGATGTCCCGATTTTCAACACGGTCGCCGACGCCGTGCGCGCAACCGGCGCGAACGTTTCGGTCATTTATGTGCCTGCAGGCGGCGCGGCAGATGCGATGCTTGAAGCGAGCGCAGCAGGCATCGCGCTGGTCGTGTGCATCACCGAACGTGTGCCGGTTCAAGACATGATGCGCGTGAAACATGAATTTGAGCGGCGCGGCACCAAACTGATCGGACCCAACTGCCCCGGCTTGATTAGCCCCGGACAAGCCAAAGTCGGAATTATTCCCGGCAATATCTGTATTCCCGGTCCCGTCGGTCTGGTTTCGCGCAGCGGCACGTTGACGTACGAAGTGGTGGACGCATTAACGCGTCAAGGCAATGGGCAGTCCACCTGTGTCGGTATTGGCGGCGACCCGGTGCGCGGTTTGAATTTTGTCGAAATTTTGGAAATGTTTCAAAACGACTCCGAGACGCAAGCCATTATTACGATTGGCGAAATCGGCGGCACGGACGAAGAAAGAGCTGCAGCGTACATCAAAGCGCATGTGACCAAACCGGTTGTCGCGTTCATTGCAGGGCAAACGGCGCCGCCCGGCAAACGCATGGGACATGCGGGCGCAATTATTGAAGGCGGCACCGGAACGGCAGAAGAAAAAATCAAGGCGTTCCAAGCTGTCGGCGTTCCCGTGGCGCGGTATCCGGTGGAATGTGCGGAACTGATTGCCAAAGTCTTGTAAGGGAGAGGGCTTGCGGTTCCCGAACGGAACGCAAGCTCTTTTTTTTCTGTGCGATGCCGCGCGTGCAACCGAACGAGTTGAAAATTTATAGGGGCTTGTGGATTGCGCTGGTGCGCGGGCGTGTGGTCGCGTCCGGCAGTCGCGCGCAGGAAACCTTGCTGCATTGTCGCGCGATGCGCTTAAAGGACGAACCGGTGCTGCGGTTTGTGCCGCACCGGGTCAAAAAATCCGGGTCAAGTATCAAAACGAATGTCCAAGCTGCTTGAGACGCTGCGAACGTTTTTGCGAACGCGTGACGCGCAAACGTATCTGGTTGGCGGTACGGTGCGTGATATGCTGCTCGGGCGCGCCATTCACGATGCGGACGTTGTCGTCCACGGCAGCGCGGCGAATTTGGCGCGCGCGTTTGCAGACGCGGTAGGCGCGGCGTTTTATGTGATGGATGAAACGTTCGACGTGGCGCGTGTGGTTTGGGAGATTGGCGGCGCGCGCGCGATTGTGGATTTTGTGCGCGTGCGCGGGAACGACCTAATGCAGGATTTGCTCACGCGCGATTTTACCGTGAACGCGATGGCAGCCGATGCCGTGCAATGGAAGGGTGATGCTGCGTCTGTAATTGACCCGTTGAACGGGCTGGCTGACTTGTCCGCAAGACGCTTGCGCGTGGTTTCGCCTGAGGTGTTTCGCAACGACGCGGTGCGCTTGGTGCGCGCGGTGCGATTGGAAGCGGAACTGGAATTTGCGGTGGACAACGCGACCGTGGATTTGATGCGGCGCGACGCCTGGTTGATTGAACGCGCGCCGATGGAACGCGTGCGCGATGAAGTGATGCGGATTATTGGAACGGGCAATGTCCTACGGCAGCTGCGCCGACTCGACGAGTTCGATTTGCTCGGGCGAATTTTTCCCGAAGTGAATGCGCTGCGCGGTGTGACACAATCGCCGCCGCATATCTTTGATGTGTTTGAACATTCCCTGCATGCGGTCGCGGCAGCGGAAGAGATACAGCGCGCCGCGTATTTGAATCTGGCGCAAAGCGCGTTTGGCGAACAACTTGCCGCACACTTTGCGCAGAGGACATCGGGGGCGCGGACACGACGCGAAATGCTGCGCTTGACGCTGTTACTGCATGACATTGGCAAGCCCGCAACGCGGACGGTGGAAGCGTCGGGGCGCATTCGCTTTTTTGGGCACGAAGATACGGGAGTGCAGTTGGTCGCGCCCGCGCTGCGGCGCCTGAAATTCAGCAACGACGAAGTGGATTTGGTCAAAACCGTTATCGGACATCACCTGCGCCCGATTTTGCTCGCCCAAAATGGAATGAGCAACCGCGCGTTGTATCGCTATTTCCGCGCGTTGGGCGCGGCGGGCGTGGACGTGGCAGTGCACGCGTGGTGCGACCAGCGCGCGACCTACGGCGATACGATGCCGCAAGAGATTGATGGGGCACTGCAGACGATTCTTGGACGTTTGCTCGACGCGTATTTTCACGCGTATGGGCAAATGGTCGCGCCGCCGGCGCTGCTGAAAGGCGAGGATGTCATGGCGCATTTGGAGATTCCGCCGGGACCGCGCGTGCGCGTTTTGCTTGAAGCGGTGCGCGAGGCGCAGGCATTGGGGCATGTTTCGACGCGTGCGGAGGCGTTGGCGTTCCTCGAGACCGTGAATCGCAGGGACCAAGAACTTTGACACGTCGGTTGATTCCCCTATAATCCTGTTTTGCTTGAAAGGCGTTAGCCGTCTGGTTAATGCTGCCGCAAGATTGCGCCGCAATCCTGCGGATTAATTCTTGTGGTTTGAAAGGTCACATGCGTCAACGAACTTATATTTCGCTCGCCCTGATTATTTTGCTCGCGATTTTTGCGGGTTGGCTGGCTCTGAGTAATCCGACCATCCAGTTGGGCGAAACCGCGCGACAAATCAAAATTCATCTGGGCTTGGACTTGCAGGGCGGCATGCGTGTTTTGCTTCAGGCGGATGTGCCGGAAGGTACGCAAGTTTCTGCCGAACAAATTGAAGTGGCGCGCAGTATCATTGATAAACGTGTCAATGCGTTGGGTGTATCCGAGCCGTTAATTCAAGTGCAAGGAACCAATCGCATTGTGGTGGAATTGCCCGGGATTGAAAATCCGGATGAAGCTGTCAAAGCGTTTGGTAATACCGGGTTGCTGGAATTTGTGGACGCAGGCAGTACGCCTCTGGAAGAAGGGACCCTGGTCCGGACGACGGGACCTTCCGCATTGAATTCTTGCGCGCGCGCCGTAACGGAAGCCGGCGCGACGCCTTCGCCAACGATTTCGCCAACCAACGCAGTTACAGACACGAATCCCGTTTCGGCGAGCCAGGTGTTTACGACGGTCATGACGGGCGATTGTTTGCAAACGGCGGCGGTCAGTTTTGAGCAAAACACCAATACGCCGATTATTGATTTTGAACTGCGCAGCAGCGGCGCTGAGATTTTTGGCAAACATACGACCAACAATGTTGGCAAGTATTTGGCGATTGTGTTGGACAAGCGCGTGATTTCGTCGCCTGTTATCAATTCGCCCATTACGGGCGGACGCGGGATTATTCAGGGAAGTTTTACAATTCCCGAAGCGAATGCGTTGGCAGTGCAGCTCAAGTACGGTTCCCTGCCGATTCCGCTGCGTATCGAAACGACAACCAATATCGGTCCGACACTCGGGCAAGAATCCATTGATCGGAGTTTGCTTGCGGGCGCCATCGGCGTTGCTATCGTCGCGTTTTTTATGATCGCGTATTATCGGATGCCTGGGGTGTTGGCGGTGATTGCGTTGACGATTTATGGGTTTATCGTCATTGCGATCTACAAAGTGGGTATTCCCGGGATATTTGAATATGTGACGTTGACGTTGGCAGGTATCGCCGGGTTTATCTTGTCGCTCGGCGTTGCCGTGGACGGGAACATTTTGATTTTTGAACGCATGAAAGAAGAATTGCGCGAAGGGCGTCCGTTGGGCATTGCGATTGAAGCGGGCTTTGAACGCGCGTGGCCCTCGATTCGTGATTCGAATGTTTCGACGTTAATTACGTCGGTGATTCTCTTGTGGTTCGGTTCGTCCTTTGGCGCGAGTATCGTCGCCGGATTTGCGATTACGCTCATGATTGGCGTGTTGGTTGGTTTGTTCACGTCAATCTTGGTGACACGCACGTTCCTGCGCGTGGTTTACGATGTATTCCCGAATCTCGGACTTTGGTGGTATGGCGTGGGTTCCATGCCGCGTCGCCGGGACAAGTCCTATGCTCCAACCGCAGAATGAAAGGATTTTGAGACGTGATTGATTTTGTCGGACGACGCTATGTGTATTTTGCCATTTCGCTTTTGATTATTGTGCCCGGATTGATCGCGATCGGTGTGCATTGGGTGCAGTACGGTTCGCCGTTTACGTTGGCGATTGACTTTACGGGCGGCACGAACTGGGAACTCGCAAACATTTCGCGGGTGCCGACGACGGATGAAGTGCGCGTGATTTTTGCCAAGTACGGAATTCGTGACGCGGTGCCTCAGCCGGAAATGCTGGAAGGCACGCAAGGCGTGTTGATTCGTTCCAGTGAGGTGCGTCCCGAAGTAAAGCCGTTGATTGCGGCGGAACTCAAAACTCTGCTCGGCGATTATACCGAAGCGCGTTTCGAATCGGCGGGGCCTGCCATCGGCACCGAAGTGTCGCAGCGCGCGGCACAGGCGGTTGGGCTGGCAGCGCTGGCGATTTTGCTCTTTTTGACTCTTGCCTTTCGCAAAGCGCCGCATCCGTTTCGCTACGGTGTGGCGGCGATTATTGCCATGTTTCACGATATTCTGGTCGTGTTGGGCTTGGCCGCGATTTTTGCGCTGTTGTTCGGTTGGCAGGTGGATGCGTTGTTTCTCACCGCGCTGTTGACCGTCATCGGTTTTTCGGTGCATGATACGATTGTGGTGTTTGACCGCATCCGCGAGAATCTCACGCGCTTGCGCGGGATGCCGTTCGACAATGTTGTGAATCACAGCATCATGCAAACGCTTGACCGTTCCATCAATACGCAATTGGTGGTGCTGTTCACGCTGACGGCGCTTGCCCTGTTCGGCGGGGTGACGATTCGTCAATTTGTCTTGACGATGTTGATTGGGATTTTGAGCGGCACGTACTCGTCCATTTTCAACGCGGCGCAAATTCTGGTCGTTTGGGAACACGGCGAAGTCGGCAATTTCTTTCGACGTTTATTCCGCAGACCGGAAAAAGTTCCCGCGTCGTAAACGCGCGTGGACGGCAATTCCGCCAATGAAACCTTCGAGGCATTTCTGCCCCGGAGGTTTTTTTATGATATGATGCGCTGCGTGAACGCAAATTCTATTCACATTCGGAAAGGGCGGAACGAGGACCTGCCCGCGCTGACTTCCTTTACGCGCAAGACCTTTACGTGGGGCGACTATATCGCGGAAGCGTGGACCCATTGGGTCGAATCCCCGCGCGGCGAATTGTTGGTGGCAGAAGTGAATGGTGCTTTTGCCGGCACGGCGCACGTTCGCTACTTGGAAAACCGCGAAGCATGGCTGGAAGGAGTACGCGTGCATCCTGCGTTTCGTCGCCGGAGCGTCGCAACAACATTGATCCAAACGGCGCATGCGCGCGCGAAAAAAAAGCATTGCCGCACGATGCGCCTCGAAACCGGCTCGAAAAATCGCAACGCGCGGCGATTGTTTGAGGCGTTGGGTTATCGTTTGGTAGTCGAGTATGCGCGATATCGCGCGCGCGCATCCGGACGCGTTTCACCCGCGCTGCGCGCCGCGAAAGTTTCCGACGCGGCGGCGTGTTGGGCAATTTGGGAAACCTCTTTGCGCGGGCATCGCGTCCACGCCTTGACACGCGCGCCTTTCGGCTGGCGCTGGTGGGAATTTTCCCCGGCGCGTTTGCGCGCGGCAATTCGCGCGGGCGAGGTGTGGTTGTCTTTGGACGGACGCGCGTTTATGGCAGTGCGGCGCGACGACGAATTTCAAATCCTCGCGCTCGCAGGTTCGCAACACGGCATGACGCATTTGCTGCAGGGCGCGCAAGATATGGCGCGACAGCAAAAAACTGCAAGCGTCTATTGGTTTACGCCCAATACTGCACACGCTTTGCGTCTTGCCGCGCAAAATCGCTTTACGCTTGATGATGCGGGAATGTTGATTTACGAATATGTTTTTTAGAATCAGCGCGTGCGTTATTGCATTGGTCATGCTGCTGGTTTGCGGCGCGGCGAATGTGAATGCCCAGGACGATATGGCAGGACAAGTTCTGGCGCGCATCAATCAGGCGCGCGCGGACGCGGGCTTGCCGTTGTTGACGCGTAACGCGCAGCTGGATGCAGCGGCGCAAGCGCACGCGGATGATTTGCAAAAAAACGGTACGAGTTTGGGACATCGTGGTTCGGATGGCTCGACCATCAAACAGCGCATTGCGCGTGCGGGGTATGGCGGCGAGACGACGGGTGAAAATTGGGCGGCGTATCGCACGCTCGACCAAATCATGACCTTTTGGCTGAACGACCCGCCGCATCGCCGGAATATCTTGCACCCCAAATTTCGTGAGATTGGCATCGGCGTTGCGCGGCGGGCGAACGGCGGTTTGATTGTCATTACTGATTTTGGCGCGCCGGGCAAGATTGCGGAGATTGCCACGCCCGCTGTGCCGCCGAAGCAGCCGATAAAAAATTCGCGCGCCGCGCCAACGCAAGTGAAACCTGCCGCGCCGAAACTAACGCGTGCGCCGACGCGCCAACCCACCGCCAAGCCGACGCGGGCGCGAGAAGAAAATGTCCCCGCGCCGCCGACAGTTGAACCGACGCGGATTGCGCTGGCAAGCGTGCCGCACCCACAGCCGGGTACGCCCGCCGTGTTGCGCGCGCGGGGGCGCATCGCAAAACGTCTTGTGCTTGGGCACGCGGCAAGTGACGCGGGCGCTTTGCGCGCGCCGGGTGACCCGTGGCGCATGACTCTGGGCGCGGGTTTGGCGCTTGGCGGTATGCTCCTGTTGGGTGTCGCTGTGGTTGGACATTTGCGTTATCGCACAAGGCAAGACCTATGGAATTGGCACAACCATTGATTGAACACTATGCGCGTGAAATGATTCCGCTGCTCGTCGGGCATGTGGGAATGTTGCAACGCGTGCGCGCGGCAGTGAGCGCCGCGCGCAATGAGTTTGTTGTGCAGTGGAAAGCGTTGTTGGAACAAGACGACATTCCGCCCGCATTACAGCGCGCGCGCAGCGGTGAGTTGGTGAATCATGGGACGGTTGTATTGGCGGAGGGGCTTGAGCTTGCCGCGAGCGGAATGTTGCAGAATTATTTGCAGACAGTCGCCGCGTGGAGCGCGGAATTGTATGTCGCCGGTTTGGATTTTGCCGACCAATTTGCATTGTGGAAACAGTATCGCCGCGCGCTCTTGCCGCTTCTTTTGCGTGAATTTCAAACGGGACCGGAACTTGCCATGGCGTTTCAAGCATTGGACGCGCAGGAACGCGCCGTGATGGGGCTCGCGGGGGTAATGGGAATGCAGGTCGCGCGCGAACAATTGGCGCAGGGCGTGCATCAACGCTCGGTCGGGCGTTTGACCGGCGGACTGGCACATGCAATGAATAATACAATGGCAGTCATTGTCGGGCGCGCGCAAATTGTCGAAGAGCAGCTCACGAATGAGGATTTGCGCGAAGAGATGCGCTCGATTCAACGGATTGCGCGCGCAGGCGCGGAATCACTGCGACAGCTGGACCAATACGCTTCCGAGCGCGACGGGCGCGAACCGACGCGTGTGGATGTCAACACCATCATCAATCAGGTGGTTCAACTGACGCGCTTTCGCTGGCGCGATGATGCCGAAGCAAGCGGGATTTCGATTGACATTGTCAAAGATTTGGAAGTCGTGCCGCAAGTTTGGGGACAGACCGCCTTGCTGCGCGATGCATTGGTGGAATTGATTCTCAACAGTGTCGAAGCAATGCCGTTGGGCGGTATTGTCACACTGCGCACGGAACGCGCGAACGACCACGTTGTGATTTTGGTGATTGACCAGGGCGAGGGGATGGACGAAACGACGCGGACGCGCGCTCTGGAACCCTTTTTTACAACCAAAGCAATGGGACATGTCGGTTTGGGGTTGGCGACGGTGGTCGAGATTGTGCGTCAAATGAATGGGACGTTGGCTCTGGACAGCACGCCGGGACAAGGCACGACGGTGCGGATTACGCTGCCCATCGCGTTGCAAACGGCTTTGCCGACGGACCGGCAGCAAGCGCGTATGGCGCGTTGGGCAAATATCCTGGTGGTGGATGATGAGCCGCAAATTCGCGATGTTGCTGCGCGCACCTTTCATCTGCGCGGGTTTCGTGTGGTTGCTGCCGATTCCGGCGCGGACGCGCTGCGCGTGTTTCAAGAAAAAGGACCGTTCGAGGTGGTCATTACCGATTTGGGAATGCCGGGCATGAATGGGTTTGAAGTGGCGCGCGCGCTCAAAAAAGTGAACCCGAAAATAATCGTGATCTTGATGACGGGTTGGGCGGCGGAAATTGACGCCAACAAAATGCGCGAGTTCGGAATTGACCGCGCAATTTCAAAACCATTTGACGTGGACCATGTGATTCAACTCATCAGTGAAGCGTTTGCAATTCAAGAACGAAATTGAAAAGCCCGTTGTCGGAACGACAACGGGCTTGCGCTTATATGAGAAATTTTTCATACCACGCGCACACGCGCGTAATCAAGTCCTCGACGTGTTTGGTTTCGCCGATGCCGTGCGGTTCGCGCGGATAGACGACCAATTCGGTTTCGACGCCGCGGTCTTGGAGCGCGCGAAACAATTCGTATCCCTGACTGACCGGCACATCGCCGTCCTTTTCGCCGTGCAGAATTAACGTCGGCGTCGTCGCGTTCTCGATGAAATACATCGGATTGAATTGCTCATACACGCCGCCGTGCGCGTACGGATTCGCGTTGTAATGCAATTCATCCCACCGACACAGATAACTGCTGCCGTGAAAACTCAACCAGTTCACAATCGCCGCGCCCGCAACCGCCGCCTTGAAACGATTCGTTTGCGTAATTGCCCATGCGGTCAGGTAACCACCGTAACTCCAGCCGCCAAAGCCCAAGCGTTTCGGGTCGGCAATGCCGCGTTCAATCAACGCATCCACGCCTGCCAGGATATCCCGAAAATCGTTCCCGCCCATGTCCGCGTAGTTTGCTTCTGCGAATTCGATGCCCCAGCCCGTGCTGCCGCGATAGTTGGGCATGAACACGGCAAAGCCGCGCTGCGTTAAGTGATAGACCCAGCGTACCGGCGAAAAATACTCGTTGGCGGTGATGCCCGTCGGTCCGCCGTGCGGATGCACAATCAATGGCAGCAGCTTGCCGGGTTTCGCGTTAACCGGTTTCACCAGCACGCCCTGCATTTCCTGTCCATCATGACTCGTCCAAAAAATGATTTCGTGCGCGCCGGTGC
This sequence comes from uncultured Anaerolineales bacterium, assembly GCA_964644955.1. GTDB lineage: Bacteria > Chloroflexota > Anaerolineae > UBA4142 > SHND01 > SHND01. The sequence continues at coordinate 11,455 of CAZXYP010000014.1, forward strand.
TGACATGCTGCAGCGACGGATTCAATGCTGTGACTTGTTCCCATACCAACGCATCGGCATCCAACGCGAGCGTCCAAATTTCGCGCGGCTGTTGGGGCGCGGAACGGACGACCGCGAGCGTGCCGTTTTGCGCGCGACTGAACTTGGGCATTGAACTTTCATGCAGCGCGCCGTCCCCTTGCCACAAAATTGTCTGCGCGCCCGCGAGGTCAAATTGCGCCAGCGCGGCTTGCCCTTCGACATAACCCGCGCCAATAATTTGCTCTGCATCCTGCCACGCGATGCCACTCATGCTGCCGCCAAAACCTTCGGAAAGCGCGCGCGTGTTTTTTCCGTTCGCGTCGGTCACATAGACATCGCCGCACACAATGCCGCGGTCGCTCCACAGTGAGGAAACAAACGCAATGTGATGTCCGTCGGGCGACCAGCGCGGGTGCGCGAGCTGTTTGGTCGGACGCGCAAAAATTTTACGCGGCATGCCGCCGCGCGCAGGCACACGCGCGAGCCATGGGTCGTACCAACTCCATTCGTACGGTTGCGCGGAACACAACACCACCAATTCAGCGCCATTGGGCGACCAGTCGAATTCCCAGGTTTGTACATTCCCGCGTGTGACAACGTGCGTTTTGCCCGTTGCGATTTCGACAATCCACACGCGCACGAAACGCGGGTGCGCTTCAAATTCGATTTGGTCATATCCCTGCGCGGCGCGCAGAGTCGCGCGTTCGTCCGGCGGGTCTTGTGCAAGATAGGCGATGCGCGTACCGTCGGGAGACCACTTGAACATGGAAATATCGCGATACGGCATGTTCACTTTGTGCGCGTGGGTCAACGCACGCGCTTCGCCGCCATCGCGCGGGATGAGGTAAATTTGAAAATCATCCGTGCGCGTGCGGTCTGAAAGAAACGCGAGGGTTTTGCCATCGGGCGACCAGCGCGGGTGCATTTCACACGCGTCGGCGTGCGTAAAGGCGCGCGTATGTTTGCCGTCAATGTTCGTGAGCCAAATGTTGGCGCGCGGATTTTTGCCGCGCGCGTGCGTCAACGCGGTCAGCGCAAATGCCACGCACGTCCCGTGGGGGTGAATTTGCGCGTCGGTCGGAACTTGAAATGTTTCGAGCAGGTCAACCGAGTATTTTTTTTGAAACGCCATGTGCTTGCTCCTCGTCGAGTTGCGGAATATAACGCATTATATCGCGCAACTGTGCTAAGATGTATCGGCAGCTAATACATTCTTTTGAGGAATTCATGAGCACAACATCTCAACATTTGCAAACGCTCGCCATTCATGCCGGCGAAGAGCCGGACCCGACAACCGGCGCCCTCGTCCCGCCGTTGTATTTGGCGACGACCTATCACATGGGTTCGACCGAAAATGGCGCGGCATTGTTTTCGGGTGAAAAGGAAGGATACGTCTATACGCGTTGGGCGAATCCGACGGTAACGGTTTTGGAAAAACGGGTCGCGGCATTGGAAGGCGCTGAAGCGGCGGTGGCAACCGCGTCGGGCATGGCGGCGATTACGACGGCGCTGCTCGCGAATTTGAAAGCGGGCGACCACGTCGTCGCCGCAAAAGCGGTTTATCCCAGCACGTATGCGGTCCTCGCCCAAGATTTTGCGGCGTTGGGAATCGAAACAACGTTTGTGGATGCGACGGATACGGAACATGTTGCCGACGCGCTGCGCCCCAACACGCGCGTCGTGTATGTGGAAACGCCCGGCAATCCGCTATTGGCGTTGTGCGATTTGCAGGAAATTGCGCGCTTGGCGCGCGCCGCGGGCGCGGTTTCGATATGCGACAATACTTTTGCGACACCCGTCAATCAGCGCCCGTTGGAGTGGGGCGTGGATATTGTCATTCACGCGGCGACAAAATATCTGTGCGGGCACGGTGACGCGGTGGGCGGTCTGATTGTCGGAAAAAAGGATTTTATCGAACGCACGCGCACGCACACACTGCGTTATTTTGGTGGCATTCTCGCGCCGTTCAACGCGTATTTGATTGCGCGCGGCATCACCACACTGCCTTTGCGAATGCGTCAACACAATGCGAACGCGCTGCACGTGGCGCAATTTTTGGAACAACATCCGGCGGTCGCGGCGGTGTCGTACCCGGGCTTGGCATCGCACCCACAGCATCAGATTGCAAAATACCAAATGCGCGGTTTTGGGGGCATGGTCAGTTTTGAACTCAAGGGCGGTTTGGACGCGGGCGTGCGGATGATGAATCGGGTCAAATTGTGCGCGCTGGCGACTTCGCTGGGCGACGCGCGCACGCTGATTTCGCATCCGGCGACGACAAGTCACGTCGTGATTTCGCGCGAGGCGCGTTTGAAACAGGGAGTGACGGACGGCTTGGTGCGTTTGTCGGTGGGGCTTGAAGATGTACAAGATATCGTTGATGATTTGGCGCAAGCGATGGAGCGGTAATCAGAGATTGGAGACTGGAGATTTTTGTCAACGTGGATCTATCCGATCTGCTGGGTCTCGCCGGACTTTTTTTTGCGGCGCTGGCGGCGGGCGCAATCAATTCGATTGCGGGGGGGGGGAGTCTCATTTCGTTCCCCGCGTTGTTGGCGTACGGCGCGACGCACGATATTTCTTCCAAGATGGCAAACGCGACCAATAACGCGGCATTGGTCCCGGGTTCCGTGGCGGGCGTTATCGGGTTTTGGGAAGAGGTGAAACGATCGCGGCGGTTGGTCGCGTTCATGGCGGTGCCGAGTATCGTCGGCGGATTGCTGGGCGCAATTCTGTTGTCGCGCACGCCGGAGGAGCTATTTCAGAAGCTCGTGCCGTTTTTGATTTTGTTTGCCACGCTGTTGTTTGCGGCACGCGATTCTATTAACAAACTGACGCGACGCGGCGCAGCCGAAAGTGACCACATTACCGCAACCGGCGGACTCATCGGCTTTGTGTTTCAATTCATCATTGCCACTTACGGCGGCTATTTTGGCGCGGGACAAAGTTTGATGATGATGGCGGCGTTCAGTATTATGGGCATCCGCGATATTCATGAAATCAACGGATTAAAAACCGCGTCGGCGGTGATGGTCAACAGTGTGGCGCTGATTTTTTTCGCGACGCAAGGACTCATTGTGTGGCAGATTGGTTTGTGGATGGCGTGCGGCGCGATTGTGGGCGGCTATTTTGCCGCGCGCATCTCCAAACGGATTCCGCAAAAGTATTTGCAGTGGACGGTGGTCGGGGTCGGTCTGACGGTCTCGGCAATATTGTTCCTCCGCACGTTTTGAGCGCATGAGGCATTGACAACAAAAAAATCTCGCCGACCAATGGCGAGATTTTTTTGTTGCGCGTGAGGAAAGGTTAGCGAATGCCCAATCCACTGCCGCACGTCAAAAAGTTTCCGGTGCGGTCCACCAGACAGCCCTGCACATTCACGGCGTTTTGATAACCGCTCGGAATGCTGACGGTGACATTGGTGAATTGCTGGGAATAGGGAATCGCGCCGACATTGCTGGTGCCGACCACTTGCCCAAAACTGTTAAACGCGGTGATTTGGACTTGACCGGGCGCGTTGGTGTTGTCATAGTAATACTGCACCGGCACGTTGATGGCGCCAAAGCCCACTTGCTGTGCGGGGGAAAGGGTGATGGTATTGCGCTGCGGCGGCGGGGTTGGCGTCGGCGGCGGCGCGTTGCTGACATAGACATTGGCAACCGAATCAACGCGCTGTCCTTTGCACAATGCCGTGAGAATGTACGTTGTAGTGACGATGGGCGAAAGCGTACTTTGTCCGGGCGCGCTGACGGAACTGCTGCCCGCCGGAGTTTGCAAACGGATTTGGTCGGCATTATTGACCGCGCCCCAAATCAAAGTCGTGGATTGTCCCGCGCGAATGTTTGGCGGACTGGCATAAAAACTTGTGATTTGCGGCGTGCCGTTGCAGCCCGATTGCGGTACAACAATAACCGCATCCATTTGCTGTCCGAAGGTGTACCCGTTCGGCGCGCGCAATTGCCAGACACTCTGGTACGTGCCGGGCTGCTGCGGCGCGACCATGTTGACGGTAATGTTGGAGGATTGCCCCGGCGCGGTCTGCGGTATCGGCGATGGGGACTGCGCGCCCAAGGGATTGTTGTTGAGATTGATGATGCCGTAGGTGTTGATCCAAATGCAACTGCCGGTATTCTGCACCTGCCACGTTTTTTGAAACGATGTGCCGGGTTGAATGACCGAATTGTCGGGAATCGTAACGTCGCTCAACAAACGTGAACCGACGACGCATGGGTTCGGCGTGTTGGTCGGACTGGTCGAGCCGCCAACGTTGATAGACACCGATGCCTGCCCGGTGACGCCTTGGGAACTGGTGGCGCGTACGACAATGTTGTGATAGCCGGGTGTTGTCGTCCAATACTGCACGCTCGCAAATGGCGACTGCGGCACACCGTTCGGTGGTTGACTCGTGGCAATATACACATTGTCAATAAAAAGCTGCACGAATGAAATGCCGCCCGCACCGCTCGCAACCGAAGAAATGCCAATCGTTTGACCGGGTTGGAACTGCATCCCGTTGGTCGGATTTTGAATGGTGACGGTCGTGCCGCCGAATTGTAACGGTGGCGCGGCGCGCGCTGCCGACGGCGGAGTGAACGCGGCGAGCAGCGCGAGTGAGACGAGCAAAAGGGAAGCGTATAATTTCTTCACAGCGTCTCCAAGTGGTTGGTGATGTTCTGATTATCTATCAAACGCGCGCATTAGGCAATGGGGGATTGAAATCAAAATGCCTGTCACGGCAGCCAATCCGTCGGTACATTGTCGGCAAGCCCGGTTGTGATCGGTGTCAAATTCCCCCCCCCCTCGCCGGCGAAAAACGCGTTCCAATTCCCGTTCCACACGGCGAGCAGGATGCGATTGTTCGCCCATGTTACCGGTTGCGCGCCGTTGTTGCCGTCGCCGGGCGCGTTGATGAGTACGCGCTGGTCTGCGCCGCTCGCGTTCATCACCCAGACGCGCCAATTTTGGCGCTTGAGAAAATCGCGCGCCGCCCACGCGATTTGACTGCCTTCGGGAGACCACACGGGCGCGGTGTTGATGAGGTCGTTGTCGGTGAGTTGGCGTTCGTCGGCGCCATTCGCATTGACGACGAAAATGTTTGGATACAAGGGCGCGCCCGGTGTTTTGACGCGCGCGACGGCGGCATAGGCAATGCGTCCGCCATCGGGTGACCAGCGCGGCATGGGCGAATAATCACGCGTTGCGCCGGTCGCGGCGGATAATTTCAAAAGCGATTTTGCATTGCCGCCATTCGCGTCCATTGTCCACAATTCCGGCGCGCCCGCGCGCGGCGTCCGCACAAATACAATCCGTCGTCCGTCCGGTGACCAATCCGGGTCCGTATCGCTGAATGCGCCGCCCGCGCGCGCGGAAAGGTCAACCACATTGCCGCCATCAAAATCCATCACAAAAATGTGATTGACAACACTTGGTGCGTTTGCGACGGCACGATAAAACACAATGCGTTCGCCGTCGGGTGAGTACCGCGCCCCAAAGGCATTGCCGCTGCGTGTGAGTTGTCGCCGCACCACACCGTTTTCGCCCAACGCGAAAATATCGTATGCGCCTTTGCGATTTGAAGATACCAAGACACTGCCGCCGCTCGGCGCGTTCGCTGCGCGCGTGGGACGCGGAATCGAAGTCGGACCGGGTGTCGGCGTCGGCGGCGCTTGCGCGATTTGGAGTGACGCGGGCGAACTCGCCAACGCGAGAAATTCGCCGCTGACCCAACCGCGTTGTCCCGAATCCGGCGGATAAATGATTTGAAACCATTTTTCGTCCGGCGCTTTGGCAATCACCAAAACGCGCGTGGTATCGGGAATGCGCGCGACGACTTCGTAATTGGTGCCGGGACCGGCGCGCATTCGTAATGGGTCACCTTCGGTTTTCACGGCGGCGTAAATTGCGCCCTCGGGCGGCTTGGGTGCGTTCAAACCGATGGGCAGAGTGTTGACATCGCCTTGCGGTTGAACGACCTCACCAAAAATCCAACCGATGCTGCCGGAGGCTTCGGGATATTCAATTGAAAACCATTTGCTGTCGTCGGTGCGGGACAATAACAAAACTTGAGTTTGTGGTTTCAAGCGTCCGAGAATTTGCGCGGAGGTATTCGGTTGTTCACGCACGCGCAATGTGTCAGTGACAACCGCGCGTATCGGCGCAAACGTTGGCGAAGGCAGCGCGCGCGGTGTCAGCGTTGGAAACGGCGTGCGTGTGTTGCGACGTGTTGGTGTTGGTGTGGCAGAAGGGGTCGGGGTTGGGGTCTCTTGACATGCCGAGAGCAATGTCAATGTGATTGCGAAAATAAAAAATGCGGTCCAAGACAGGTTTAGCTTGTGAAATACGAATCGTCTTCGTGAAAAGCGAATTGGCTTGTTCCGCACCGTGGCTCGTATGAAAACGAGTGGGGGCGAAGCATACGGTAGTGTTTAGAGTCACCGTATGCTTCGCCCATTGCAGCGTTATGGCGCAATCGCCATTTTGGCATAGACCCAGAGGTCGGGATGCACATTCGAGTCAACAATTTTGCGCGCGTCCGAACCGTTCGTGCGGATGGCATAGATTGCCCACCCTTTGCCGCCCTGGTCCGTGCGATAGAATAACCATTGTCCGTCGCTCGACCAAATGGGCATGCCGTGCGTGCCGGTATCGGTTGTCACTTGGGTGCGACCGGAGCCGTCGGCATTAACAATCCAGATTTGGGTTTGCCCTTTATCATCTGCGCCTTGGAACGCGATTTGTTGTCCGTTAGGAGACCATGCGCCTGCTTCACCGGTGGTGATGAGCGCCGGATTGTTCGGGTCGCCCTCAAACGCATTCAGCGTCAAGACCGAGCCGCAGTTTGCGCCAGCTTTGCAGCCATCATACAAGACATTCGTGCCGGGCGCGGGTTGCCACGCAGGACGCCAACCATCCGCAATCACGATGGGGGTGTTGTCCGGACCGACGCCGATACGCAAAATTTGACTGGTCAAACGATTGCTCGGTACGACATTGTATGCGATGTGATTGCCGTCGGGGGACCATGTGGGATAGCCGGCGGCGGATTCTTCCGTCACAGTGCTCAGCGGTTGTCCGGTGGCGGAGGCGAGACCGATTCCGAGACCGCCGACATCGCGGCGCATGTGATAGGCAATGCGGCTGCCGTCGGGTGAAAGCGCGGGTTCGCTTCCGTTGGAAATGATTTGGGTCAAGCCGGAGCCGTCGGCGCGTACGCGATAGATATTGAACCCGCCGTTTTCAAACGTGTCAAAAATGAGACTGCCGGGCGGATTTCCGCCGGTCGCGGGGGGCTGCGCGGTTTCCTGTGCAGGCGCAGTGGGCGCAACCTCGGTCGCTTGTGCCGTTGCGGTTACCTCGCCGGTGGGCGCGACGGTTGTGGCTTGGGCTTCGGTGGTAGTTGTCGCGACGATGGTTGCGGCGGCGGTTGCGGTAACGCCGGCTGCGGCGGTAGGTTCAACGGCAACTTGTGTCGGTGCAGTGGTAGGTGAAGCGGCGGCGACCAAAGTCAATTGGTCAAGATTTGCTGTTGTTTCGATCCGTTCGGCAATGACCCAGGCGTTGGTGCTCTCGCCTAACGGGTAGTTGATTTGCAGCCATGCTTTGTCTTCGGTGCGACCGACTAACGTGACTACGTCGTCTTTTTTCAAGACGCCCAAGAGTTTCGCTTTTGTGGTCGGTTGTTCGCGAACGTTGAGCGTGGATTTCACTTTACCCGTAATTGGAGTTGGGGTTGCGGTGGGGGCTGTGGTGTTGGTCGGTGCGACAGTTGGAACTGGAGTTGCGGTTGGTTCCGGTGTAGCGGATGGCGCATCCGTCGGGACTTGGGTTGGCGGTTCGGGCGTTGAAGTGGGTGTTGGTTCCGCCGCACAGCCAATCAAGACGAAGCTCAGAATGAGCAATAGCGCGAGGATTCGGTACATGAAGAGTTCCTCCCTTTCGATTCAAAAAGCAAGCGCACAGAGGCGTGGATCAGAAATGCACAATCAGGCGCACCATCTTTTTGCCTGCAAGTCGCGAGTATATGGTCTTTCAAAAAGCATGTCAACTTGATAATGCGCGTATGAAATGAAATTATTGACAATGCGCGGGACGCCGTTTAGAATAGAAAATTGTGTTGCGGGCAACGGGCACACATATTCATGCGACGAGAACGATTCACCGAATTCCGCGCGAACGGAACGCGTCCGCAGTTGTCAGGATATGCAGGCGATGCGCGTTTGATTTGTCTGTGCAAACGCGGTGAGTGACGTTCCTTTTTTTTTGCGGCACGGGCGAGGGCTGCGCCCATGTTTTTTCATGGAATTAATGTTTTGAACAAGCCACGGGGAGAAAACGGCCCCAATTCTGTACGCGAGTAAAACGATGGAAGAAAAATTGAAACGGATTCTTGTGCCGGTCGAAGGCGCCGCTACAGATGAAACGGGAGTTGCGCTGGCATGTGCGCTTGCAAAAAAAGACAAAGCCGAAGTGTTGTTGTTGTATGTCATCGAGGTGCGGCGCAACCTGCCGATTGACGCGGAATTGAGCGACGAAGTGGAGAAGGGGGAGCGCGTTCTGGACCAGGTGCAGCATTTTGCGCACAAGATTGGTTGTCAAGTGCAAACCGACCTCTTGCAGGCGCGCGAAGCCGGACCGGCAATTGTCAATGAAGCGGTCGAACGGGAGTCGCAGTTGATTGTGATGGGCGTTCCGTACGCGGAGCAGTTTGGCGACTATCGTGTAGAACCGCGCGCGCAGTTTGTTTTGGAGCATGCGCACTGCCGCGTCATTCTCAGCCGCGAAGCATTGCGGCGCGTCAACGGCGCAGGCGCTTGAACGGCACGCGCGGAATTTTTAAGGTAGAAGGTTTTCGATTCCATTGTCGCGTGTGTTCAGACATGCTATAATCGCGCGCGGACGAGGAAAGGCACATGAGGATTATTATATTAGGTTGTGGTCGCGTCGGAGTGCATCTCGCACAGTCTTTGGACCGGGCGGGACATGATGTTACGATTGTTGACCGCAACCGTGATTCTTTCAACAAGTTGGGTTCGAATTACGGCGGCAAGATGATATTGGGCACGGGCATTGATGAAGATGTTCTGCGCAAAGCCGGCATCGAAAAAGCCGACGCGTTTGTGGCGGTCACCAACGGCGACAACACCAATGCAATGGCCGCGCAGATTGCCAAGCACGTCTTTCACGTGCCGCAGGTTGTGGCGCGGCTGTACGACCCGGTCCGCGAAGAGACGTATCGCCTGCTTGGTCTGGACACGGTTTGCTCGACCGTAATGGGCGCCGACAAAATTCGTGAAATGGTGGGCGCGTAGGAAATTTTTGATTTTTGATTGGCGCGCTGAATTTGGATGCGTCCCAAAATCAGAAATCATGAATCCTAAAACAAAAAGCCATGTATATCATCATCGTTGGCGGCGGCAAGGTCGGTTATTATTTAACCAAACACCTGCTCGCAGCCGGGCATGAAGTCGCCGTCATTGAAAAAAATCCGCGCAAAGTTGAAAACATTATCAATGATTTGGGGGGAATTGCGGTCCTGGGAGATGGTTCGGATGCCGGACCCATGCTGGAAACCGGGATGAATCGCGCGGACATTGTCGTTGCCGCGACGGGCGATGACGAAGACAACCTCATCGTCTGCCAAATGGCAAAAAAGAAATTTGGCGTCAAACGAACCATTGCGCGCATCAACAACCCAAAGAACGAGCACATTTTTAGCGTTCTCGGCATTGACACGACGGTCTCGTACGTAGATGCGCTGGTTGCCCAAATCGAGCGCGAGATTCCCGCGCATTCCCTGATTCATCTTTTGACGCTGCGCGATGTGGGCGTGTCGTTCATCGAAAAACAGGTTCCTCCCGGCGCACCGGTCATTGGCGTAATGATGAGCGAACTCAATCTGCCCGAACAATTTTTAATCGCCCTGATTATCCGTGAAGGCAAAGCGCTGATTCCGAAAGGCACGACGAGTTTGCAAGAGGGCGATGAGGTCGTGGCGGTGACCGATGTGGCACATGAGGCGCTGTTGGAGCGGTTGTTTCGCGGCGAGTTAATCAAGAAACGTTAATCCCGTTACGGGCGTTAGCAACAGCGCCCCTACAAACATTTTCCCGCACTGTATCCTTTGAGTTCACGCGCGGTCGAATGTGAAATCAAAGCACGATTGAGGTTGGTGCCGTCGCATGAAAAAGTTCAAGGTCGCATTGCTCTTTTCGCTCAAAGCCAATGCGCCGCAGGAAGCGACCGACGATGATGCGCCCTGGGACAGATGGAATGAGCTCGATTCTGAAAAAAGTGTTGCCGGATACGAACGCGCGCTGCGCGACGCCGGGCATGAAGTGATCCCGCTGGAAGGCGACCACACGCTCAGCGAACACATACTGAAATACAAGCCCGACATTTGTTTCAACACGTGCGAAGGACATTACGGCAGGTCACGCGAAGCGCAAATCCCCGCGCTGCTCGACATGATGCGCATTCCGTACACCGGGTCGGGTGTCATGTCTCTCTCCATCGCATTGGACAAGGCGATGACCAAACGCGTGCTTCAGTTTTACAGTATTCCCACGCCCGCCTTTCAAGTATTTGTCACGGGGGACGAACCCACCGACCCGCGTTTGAATTTTCCGTTGTTTGCCAAACCCTCGTTGGAAGGTTCAGGCATCGGCATTACGGCAAAATCCATTTGCCAGACGCCGCGCGCTTTGCGCGAGCATGTACGCTATCTGTTGAACGCGTACAAACAACCGGTGTTGGTCGAAGAATATATTGAAGGACGCGAAGTGACGACAGGGATTCTGGGCAACTTGATGCCGCGCGGTGCATGGATTAAAGAGAAAAAACGATTGGAAGCGGCGCGCGCGCTCGAAGGGCAAAGCGCCGAAATGCCCAACGCCGCGCCCGCTATTTCCGGGAACGGTAAAAAACCGCCGGTACGCGAATATTATTATTCGGGCGTGCGCGTGCTTCCGCCGCTTGAAATTGATTTTTCTCCGCTGCAAGGTACCGCACCGTTGTACAATTCCGAAATCAAAGCCAACAACCCGTGGGGCCCGCGCTATTTGTGCCCCGCACCATTGACCGCCAAATTGACATCGCAAATCGGACGTTTGACGGTTGCAACGTTTCGCGCCCTCGAATGTTATGATTTTGCGCGCGTGGATTTTCGCATTCGCGCGACCGACAATCAACCAATGGTCATCGAAATCAATCCCCTTGCCGGCTTGACCGAAGCATTGAGCGATATCGTGTTGGAAGCCGATGCCGCCGGGATTAGTTATAATGAATTGATTCGGACCATTTTGGACGCGGCGCTGCGCCGCTATGGAATGCTGGAAGAATAACGTGTCGGGATGCATCAGACTGATTTTGCTTCTGACGCGAAACGCAATTACAATGCCGCGCGTACTGCGCTGCCGACGAATTGACGGTGCGATAGACACACGTAAAACGGCGCGATTTTCGCGCTGCTCACTGTTTTCCCCATGACCGCGTTTCTCTCATTTCTGGACTCGTTTGCAATTTGGATCTATCTGCTCGGCGTTGTCGGCATCCTGTTTGGCATCAAGATGCTGTTTGACGCGCGCCGCGCGGCGCGCACGACTCTGTTTACGCTGGAACAAGAACAAGCCAGCGACCGCGCGTTTCGCGCCGTGTTGGTGATGGGCGGCTTTACTCTGCTCATTGCTGCGGTTGCCGCAATCAATGCGTTCGTCGGTCCGGGTGCGGCAGCCGAACCAACCGATGTTCCCGAGCCCACGGCTATCCCGTACACCCCGCCCGTGATTTTGCCCACCGCGACGCTCCAACCGACCCAAACGCCACTGCCTCCCACCGTCACACCCACTGCGAGACCGACCGAAGGCGTCGCGCCGACACAAGCGCCGCAGCCGACGCCAACGCAATCTGCCGCGCAGGCAACCGAAGCCGCGCAACCGCCAACCGCCGTCCCGCCGCCGACGTCCGAATTGATTTATCTCGCGCCCGCACTCAATGTGCCGCCGAACGGAGACAGTATCGGTTCCAACAAAGTGCGCTTTAGCTGGGGCGTTGACCAATTTGGAAATCTGGCGGTGCCCGCGCTATTGCCGCCCGACCAATTCTATCGTCTGGTCATTACGTTCATGGACAAGGACAAGAACGCGCAAGCGCAGATTGTATTGTGCGCCCACGAAAACAGCGTTGACCCGCGCACCGGCGTCAATGTGGACGATTTCCGTACGCAAGCCGTCAATGCCGAGTTTCAATGGAATGTGACCGTTGTGCGCGCGGCGAGCGCGCAAGCGTGTCAATCCGGTGATTTTGCGCCGCTCAGTCCGACCAGTTCTACGTTTACTTTCAAATTGCCGTAACACATCGAGACCGTGCCAAGGGCGACAGCCAACCTGTCGCCCTTTTTTATGTACGGCGCGGTTTCATTGCCGATTCGAGTGTTTGTATAATCCAAAGCTATGAATGAATTCCGTTCTCGACTCTTGAGTATTCCGTGGCCGGTGGGGCTTGGCATTGTCTTGTTGGTGTCGGCATTCGCGCTGCGCTTTTTCGCGCTCGACCACTTTCCGCCGGGCGTACAGCACGATGAAGTGTTTGTCGCCAATTTCGCGCAGACTATCCTGCAAGGACAGTACCCAATTTTTTTTGAATTGAATCGCGGCAACGAACCGCTGTTTATGTATTTGACGGCGGCGCTGTTCAAAGTGTTTGGCGAAAATGTGTGGGCATTGCGCAGCGCGGCGGCACTGTGCGGATTTGGCGCAATCGTCCTGACGTATTTTTTTGCGCGCGATTTGTTTTCGTTTGATTTCGATAAGCGCGGCGCGCCAACCGCCGAGGCGCGCGTGCGCGGCGATTTTGTCGCGCTGGTGACGGTCGCGGGCGTGACGTTTTCGTTTTGGAGTTTATACGAATCGCGCATCGGTTTGCACACCATCAGCACGTATTTGTTGGCTGCGGCAACGTTTTTTACGTTTTGGCGCGGGTGGACACGGCGCAATGTGTGGCTGCTGCTGCTTTCCGGTGTGCTTGCCGGGTTGGCGACATACACGTATCGTTCGGGAATTTTTGTGCCGGTCGCATTATTTGTTTTTGTTTTGTACACGCTTTTGTTGTATCGCAAGCAGTGGCAAAAATTGTGGTGGACGATTCCGCTGATTTTTATCATCGCGGGCGCAATCTATGCGCCGTTGTTTTACTTTATTACGACGCATCCCGAAACCGCGCTCGCGCGGCTGGGCGATTTGAGCGGCGATATGGACGCGCTGCGGCAGGGCAATCCGCTGCCCATGTTGACGAATGTGGCGCGCGTGTTTGGCATGTTTGGCGTGAGCGGCGACCCCGAATGGCGCTACAATGTCGCGCTGCGTCCAATCTTTGACCCGTTGTGGGCAGTATTGTTTTACGCGGGAATCGTCGTCGCGTTCTGGCGCATCAAACGCGCGGCGTACGCGTTCGTTTTGATATGGTTGGTTGTCATGTTACTGCCCAGTATTTTGAGCGGCAGTGATTTGTCGCAGCATCGCGCGGTCGGTGCAATCGGCGCGGCGTTTATGTTGCCCGCGTTGGCTTTGGATGAAATTCGCGCGCTGTGCGCGCGCCGATGGGGTAGGAATGGGAACATTGCAGTGGGCGCAGGGGTCGCGCTTTTGATTTTGCTCGCGGCGGTGGGCGGCATCAATGCGTATTTTGTGACGTGGGCAAACAATCCGGAAGTGCGCTTGATTCAACGCGCCGATTTGGCGACGGCGGCGCGTTGGTTGGACGAACATCAAGGCGACGCGCGCGCGCTCGTGTCGGCGGAATTTGCGAATGATTTGGACCGCGGTTCGTTTAATCTGGTCGCGCGCAAACCAAATCGCGCGCAATTTTTTCAAGGCGCAGATACCTTTGTGCTGCCCGCGCGCACAAACGCGTTCGTGGTGAACACGCGCAGCGGACCCATTACGGATTCGTTTGCCAAGGCGTTTTTGCAAGATGAACCCGCGTTCGAAAGCAAACTCGCGGACGGTACACCCGAAGTACAGATTTATGAATTGACCGAACAAGAGTTTCAGATTTTGCGGACGACGCGCGGTTTGAATTCTGTCGCGCGCACACAGGACGAACAAATCAAGATTCAAGATGTGTACTTGCCGCAAGGGGCGCGCACGGGCGAAATCTTGGACGCGCAAGTGTGGTGGCAAATTTCCGCGCCGCAGGTGACGGACGCGGACGGTCTGCAATGGGTGGGTGAATTGCAGGACGCGCACGCGTATGGTTGGAGTGACGCGGCTTCGATGGGTTATACGCCGTCGCAGTGGCAGCGCGATGATATGGTGGTGACGCGTTTGCCGTTGGCGATTCCGCCCGACGCGCCGCCGCAAGAATATACCTTCCACCTTTTGTTATCGTCCGCGCGCGGCGAAATTCCGTTGGTGAAAAATGACGCGCCGGCTGCGGCGTCTATTCCGTTGGGCGCGGTACAGGTTGCGCGCGGCGCGGTTCCCGAAACGAAACCGGATTTGCCGATTGTGTATCCATCCAAAGCAAAATTTGGTGACATACACTTGTTGGGTTCTGACGCGGTGGGCGAAGCGGCGCGCGGCGGCAAGTGGCAGTTGGTGTTGTTTTGGTTTGCGAATGCGAAAATCTCATCCCATTATAAATTGCGTCTCATCGCGACGACGGAAGATGGGCAAGAAATTGCGCGACATGAAGAAACTTTGCTAAAGGGAATTTATCCGACGCGGCAGTGGCGCGCCGGAGATTACGTGCGCACGGTGCATGCGCTGGAAATTCCGGGCGACGCGCCAAATGGCAAAGCGGTGGTGCGTGTTGCCTTGGTGACGCCGGATGACAAACCGGTGGGACGGGCGGATGGCGCGCCGATTGCGGGCATCGAAATTGTCGGGCGCGCGCATACGTTTGAAGCGCCGAAGCCGCAAACTGCACAGACCGCGCGTTTCGGCGACGCGATTGAATGGGTCGGTTATGATTTGCCCGAAACAACATTGCGCGCGGGAGAGCGGTTTCAATTGACACTGCACTGGCGCGCGTTGAAACCGACGGACAAAGCGTACACGGTGTTTGTGCATTTGCTGGATGCCAACGGTCGCGTCATTGGGCAAAAAGACGCGCCGCCGTTGAATGGTGAGGCGCCGACGGACGGGTGGGTCGCGGGCGAATTCATTGCGGATGCGTTTACGTTCGATGTTGCTGTGGATGCGCTCAACGGCGCAGCGTCAGTAGAGATTGGTTTTTATGACCCGCTTTCGGGACAGCGTTTGCCGGTGACGGACGCAAACGGCGTGGGGCAGGGCGACCATGTATGGATCAAGGATTTGACGATTGTGCCATAGCGGCGGAGAAATTTCATGTGCGGCAATGCGCCAAACAAGCAAATCTGATTTATAATTGCGTCATGGCAGAGCGAATCCTCATCATCGAAGACGAAATAAAAATCGCGGATTTTTTGCGTCGCGGTTTGGCGTACGAAGGATACAAAGTCGAAGTCACGAACGACGGCGAATCCGGTTTGAAAGCCGCGCGCGACAATGTGCCCGATTTGGTCATTCTGGATGTCATGCTCCCCGGACTCGACGGACTGGAAGTGGCACGGCGTTTGCGTTCCGGCGGCGAAACGCCGATTTTGATGTTGACCGCCAAAGACACGGTACCGGACAAGGTCAAGGGCTTTGAAAGCGGCGCGGATGATTATTTGGTCAAACCGTTTGCGTTTGAAGAACTCTTGGCGCGTGTCAAGGCGTTATTGCGTCGCAACAAGCCGGTGGATCAAACGACGTTCCGATTTGCCGATTTGGCGCTCGATACCAAAACGCGCGAAGTTACGCGCGCCGGGCGCAAGATTGATTTGACGACCAAAGAATTTGATTTGCTTCATTTTTTTATCATGCACCCGCGTCAAGTCTTGTCGCGCGAATTGATTTATGACCGCATCTGGGGATATGACTTTGGGGGCGAATCGAATATTCTTGAAGTCTATATTCGTTACTTGCGGTCGAAATTGGAAGCCAGCGGTGAGGCGCGCTTGATTCAAACTGTACGCGGCGTCGGTTACGCCTTACGTGAGGATTGAGCGCCGCGTATGGAGGAATGACCGGAAAAATTTTCACTCATTCCGCCGTTCTCATCCCTCAGCACTCTTTTCGCTCCGCTCGAGAAAGCAGTAATAATTTCGCATGTCCATTCGTCTCCGTCTGACGTTGTGGTACGTCGGACTTTTGGCTCTGCTCCTGATTGTGTTTGGGGTGGCGTTGTATGCGACTGTTGCCATCACCTCGTACCAAGAAGTTGACCGCCAACTCCAACAGCGCGCGAACGATATTCAAGCCAGTCTCGCAACGGTCTTGACTTTGCAAGAAGACCCGTGGGAAGTGTTTCGGCGCGGCGGCGTGTATTTGCCGAATGCCGATGTGTTTGCAACTGCGGATATTTTTGTCCAACTCTCTACCGTAGAAGGCGATATATTTAGCCGTTCCGAAAATCTCGGTAATCAACAGTTGGTGATTCCGCAAGACCAGCTGGAACGGGTCAAGGGCGGCGAAGCCGTGCCCTCGGATTTTATCGTCAACGGCACACGCTTGCGCGCGTATGTGGCGCCCATTACGACGCGTTCGGGACAGGTCGTGGGTTTCATTCAACTCGCGCAATCACTGCGTACGGTAGACGCGACCTTGCGCGGACTTGCCTCGTTGATTATTATCAGCATCGCGGCGGGACTTGCCACCGCCACCATCGGCGGTTGGTTCATTGCCGGCAATATCCTCGAACCGATTGACCGCGTCACCTTGACCGCGCAGAAAATTACGCGCGCGCGTGATTTGGGGCGACGCATTGATGTGCCGCAGACGATAGACGAAGTGGGACGGCTGGCGCTGACGTTTAATGAAATGCTGTCGCGCATTGAAGAATTATTTCGCGCGCAGCAGCGGTTTGTCGCGGATGTGTCGCACGAATTGCGTTCGCCCTTGACAGCGGTGCGCGGGAATTTGGATTTGTTGAAACGCGGCGCGGCAGAGGACCCGGCGGAACGCGCGCAAATGATTGAAGCGATGGACTCCGAGACGGCGCGCATGAGTCGTTTGGTCAGTGACCTGTTGTTGTTGGCGCGGCAGGACGCGGGGATTCCGATTGCGAAACAGCCGATTGAACTCGATACCTTGTTGCTGGAAGTATTTCGTCAAGCGCAGCTCACGGCGCGCGGTGTCAAGTTGACACTGGGCGCCGAAGATCAGGCAATGATTGTGGGCGACCGCGACCGGTTGAAACAAGTTCTGATCAATCTGGTGGACAATGCGCTCAAGTACACTCCGCAGGGCGGTGAAGTGATTTTGGGTTTGACCAAAGATGACGCGTGGGTAAAAATTTCCGTGCGTGATACCGGCATCGGGATTGCGCCGGACCACATCCCGAATTTGTTTGATCGTTTTTATCGCGTGGACAAGGCGCGGTCGCGCGATGCGGGCGGTACGGGCTTGGGCTTGGCAATTGCGAAATCGGTGGTGGACGCGCATAACGGTAAAATTCAAGTGGAATCGGAATTGGGTAAAGGCAGTACGTTCACGGTCTGGCTGCCGCTGCCCGAAACAAAAATTGCCGCAACTGTTCCTACGCCTGCGCCCGCCGCGCGTTTGGCTTTGAATGAAAATTAAAAGCGAGCGCTTTGCATTGCAAAGCGCTTTTTTTCTATTTACTTGATATTTACTCGGTTCTCATTGTTTGCTAATCTGCCGACGGTATCCTACGGGCGACAGGTTGGGGGATGCCAAAAAGGGTGAAGCGGAGCGAGGCTACGAATATCCGGCCCTGGTAGTATCGTAAGAGCGCACCCCAGTCGGAGGGTTCAAGCTCTATTCCCCGCCTGATCCTTAATTGAAATTTTCACAGTACGTTTGGTGGGACGTACTGACGAGTAGGCAAGCGGGCTTGAGAACATCAAGCCAACGTCTCTGACAGGTTTGTTCTCCTTTGTTGGGTGGTGATGAGGTGGCATCTCGCAATTCGCGGGGTGCCATTTCATTTTTTCAGACAAACGTCGCGGGTGTATTACACCTACGGCTGTTGCAGGGTCCATTGACAGGCGGTTCGAAACCGCAGCAACATATAGCCAAGTCAACCTGCGTTGACTGAAACGCGTTGCTTCGACGAAGGTCGAACGTGCTATGGGTTGCGGCGAACTGTGTTCGCAACGAATTGCCCTTCGCCCGACTTTGCAACAACCGTGGGATCACACCCGCGACGTCTTGCTGTACAAACAGGTCGCG
Organism: uncultured Anaerolineales bacterium; assembly: GCA_964644955.1. Classification (GTDB taxonomy): domain Bacteria; phylum Chloroflexota; class Anaerolineae; order UBA4142; family SHND01; genus SHND01. The sequence continues at coordinate 29,730 of CAZXYP010000014.1, forward strand.
TTATAATGCACGCGTCATCCCACCATAAAATGAAAACCCGCGGCAGCGGCGTATGCCAGCGCGATATTCTTTATGACTTTGCCCGCAATCGTAACGCCAAGATATAACCAAAACCGCATCCGCAGCGCCCCGGCGACAATTCCGGCGACATCAAAAAACGGATTCGGGAGGAGCGCCAATACAAAAATCGTCAACGCGCCATAACGCTGCATCCAACTTGCCATGCGCATATAACGCGGCGAATTGTCAATCAATTCCTGTCCACTGTAACCGGCGAGATATCCGGTGGTCTCACCAAGCGCCTGTCCCAAACCGGTGACAATGCCGATAACTAAAGGATTTCCCGCCGCAGCCGCTAATGCGGTGAGGGCAATCCCGGGCACGGGCAGTATCAGGGTGGCATTGCTGATCAACGATAGAAAAAAAAGGACCACCAACCCGAGCGGTGAATTAATCAGCATTTCGAGTTGCGCGCGGCGTTCGGGGTC
>CAZXYP010000015.1:0-28048 GCA_964644955.1 uncultured Anaerolineales bacterium
GACGGTCTTGACGCGGCGATTGCCGAGATGGTCAATGTCATCATCGCGTTCCTGTCCGTTGTTGATTTGAATCAGATGATTCAGCACCGTCACCAAATCGCCTTCGGTCAAGGTGCGTTCGCGCGGCATTTGGTCCACCGGCGTTTCGGTCCCGTACAAACGGCGATTCAGCTTGTGCCGACCGACTTTGCCCAAATCATAGCGGCGTTGGGTGAACAACAATTGCGCCATGAACGATTTGGCATTGTCGAGCGTGGCAGGGTCACCGGGGCGCAAGCGTTTGTAAAACTCAATCAGCGAGTCGTTGACGCCTTGCAACTTTGGTGTTTCGCGTTCCAACGTCGTGCGAATAAACTGATGGTCGGGATTGCTGTCCACACCGGCGAAAACCGAAAGAATCCCTTCATCCGTACCACCGCCCACGCCGACGGCGCGCAGCAGCATCGTGACCGGAATCTTGCGCTTGCGGTCCACTTTGACGGAAAGAATATCGCGCTTGCTGGTTTCAAATTCGAGCCACGCGCCGCGATTGGGAATCAATTTTGCGCTGGTGAGTGGGCGCCCCGTTTGGCGGTCTTCGTCGGCGGTAAAATACACTCCGGGCGAGCGAATCAATTGCTAAACGATGACGCGTTCCGCGCCGTTAATAACAAACGTGCCGTGCTGTGTCATTTCCGGAAAATCGCCCATATAGATTTTCTGGATAATGGGTTCTTTGACTTCGGCGCCAATGAGCGCGACTTCGACTTCCAAAGGTCGCGCAAAAGTCATGTCCATTTCGCGACATTCGGCTTCCGAATACTTGGGTTCGCCAAAACTGTATTTGAGATGCAGTCCTTTGGCTTCCGCCGCCACGCCGGGAAAATACAGCGCGTAATTGTGGTTAAACGATTCGATGGGCGAGATTTCTTCAAAGAGCTCAATCAGCCCTTCTTCTTTGAACCATTTAAAAGATTCCAATTGGACCTGAATCAATGTGGGAATCGCAATCACATCCGGAATGCGAGCGTACGTTTTTTGGTCAGAACGCAGACCATTGGCAATCGGCATCATCATCGTTTGCGCCATACTCTACTCCTTTGCGCGAAATAAACGACTGTGTACAATACAACAAGTCAGTTCGGGACAACCGACAAACAAACATGCTCTCACGGCAAAAACCGTTAGAGCATGTTCCTGAAATGAGAATCGGATTTACGGGGAACGCAGCAACAAACAAACTCAATCATAAAGACGACTCCTGGCGCCGCGCAACGGCGGCACAATCGTTTGGACAATACGGTGAGCAATATCCTTGCTGCGTCAATGCACAAGAACTGCTGTGACCCAAATAGGCAGTCTCACATTATACTACGAAAAGTTGACTTGTCAACATCCAATTTTCCATTGCTTGTTGTGGATTTCTCATGACTCCAGCTGTCATCATCCCAACCTATAACGAAAGCGAGAATATAGCCCAATTGATAGCGGAATTGCACGCAGTGACGCCGGAATTGACCGTCATTGTCGTGGACGACAATTCACCCGACGGCACCGGGAAAATTGCCGATGCGCTCGCCGCGCGCGACGCGCGCGTCCACATCCTGCACCGCCCCGCCAAATTGGGATTGGGCACCGCGCATATCGCCGGGATGAAATACGCGCTCACACAATCCTTTGAACTCATTCTGACGATGGATGCCGATTTTTCCCACGCGCCGCGCTATGTGCCGGACATGCTGCGCGCCGTCAAGCAGAATGATGTCATTATCGGCTCACGCTATGTTGCAGGCGGCGGCACCTTGCACTGTACTCTGCCCCGCCGCGCGCTCAGTCGCAGCGCGAATCTTTTCGCGCGCCTGGTCCTGGGTTTGCAAGCGGAAGATACGACCGCCGGTTTTCGCGCCTACCGGCGCGCGGTTCTCGAGTCCATCCCCCTTGATGAAATTGTTTCGAACGGCTATTCGTTCTTGATCGAGATGTTGTATCAATGCCAGAAGAACGGCTGGCGCATTGGCGAAGTGCCGATTGTGTTTGAAAACCGCCAACGCGGCAAATCCAAAATCTCGCGTCAAGAAATTGCCAAGGCAATGGGAACCGTCGTGCGTTTGCGCATGGAAAAAGGTCGGCTGCCCACCAGCTTGGCACAAACCCGCACCCAAGCATAGCTTCTTCGCGCTCTCGATCCATAGACACTGCCCCAACCAATTTCTTACGTCCCGATGTCCACCGCTCGCCTCTTTGTCGCCATTCTCTTTATCGCCCTCTTTACCATGACCGTGCGCGAAATCAGCGACCCCGACTTTTGGTGGCACCTGCGCGCCGGTCAATACATGGTCGAGAACGCGATGATTCCGCATACCGACCCCTTCACCTTCACGGCAAAAGGCAAAGAATGGATTACGCACGAATGGTTAGCTGAAGTTTTTCTTTTTGGCGCGTATCGCCTTGGCGGCTTTGCGCTCCTCTCGCTTGTCTTTTCGGGAATCATTACCCTGGCATTTGGTTTGACCTATGCGCGCAGTGACGGCAAACCGTATCTTGCCGGATTCGCTTTGCTGCTCGGCGCGCTCGCCACCGCGCCGACGTGGGATGTACGTCCGCAAATGCTCTCGCTGTTATTGATGAGTGTATTCTTGTTTGTCCTCGACCGTTACACGGAAAAACAAAATACGCGGCTCATCTGGATTCTTCCCCTGCTCATGCTGGGCTGGGTCAATCTGCACAGCGGTTATGCGTTGGGATTGGTCGTCCTGGCAGCGTATTGGTTCAGCGCGTTCGTGCAAGGCATCGCGTTTGTGTGGAGACAAAAAACGGAGGTAAACCGGACGGACGCAGTTCTCCCCCCCGCTTATACGCCGCGCATGACGCGCAATTTGCTGCTTGTTTTGATTCTTTGCGTCGTCGCCGCGTTATTCAATCCGAACGGCGCGCGAATGTTTCTCTATCCGTTGGAAACGCTCACCAGTCCCGCGATGCAAAAATATATTCAAGAATGGTTTTCGCCGGACTTTCATGAAACGGAATGGCTGCCGTTCGCGCTGCTGATTTTTGGAGTTCTGGCGACATCGCTCATTGCACGCGCCCGCGTTCCGCTCGCGCATATTTTGCTGCTGTTTGTTTTCGGTCTCGCGGGCTTGCGCTCCACGCGCAACATTCCGCTCTTTGCGCTCGCGGCAATTCCCGTTTTGTCCGCGCAGCTTGCCGCGTGGATTCCACTGCGCGCATCTATACGACCCACACCGCGCCCGATGCAGATTTTGAATGCCGCCATCGTCGCGCTGTTGGTGGTGGTCGCGTTGTGGCGTGTGGGGAGTGTCTTGCTAAATCAATCCGACATCGAGCGCGCAAAATTTCCCGCGGCTGCCGTCGAGTGGATTCAAAAAAATCGCCCCGCGCCAAACTTGTACAACAGTTATGGCTGGGGCGGCTATTTGATTTGGAGATTGTATCCCGATTATTTACCGTACATTGACGGACGCGCGGACGTACACGGCGATGTGTTTATTGAAAACTTTTTGGAGGTCTATCGCGCGTCGCCCGGTTGGGAAAATGAACTCGCGCAAACAAATGTGCAATTCATTTTGATCGAACCCGACGCGCCGCTCGCCGCCGCGCTCGCGACAAATACGCAGTGGGCAAGAGTGTTTGCAGATTCACAAAGCGTGCTATATCAGCGAAAATGAATTGCTGAAAAAAAATCAAGCGCGGCGAGTTTGATTCGCCGCGCTCTTTTTATTCCTGCCTACCGCTCACTGCTTACTGCGTGCCGTTCACTGGCTTTTCGCGTCTTGCGCCAGCACAATCGCCTGTGCGATTTCCTTCATTGGTTTCCGCGAATTCATGCTCATTTTCTGAATCTTGCGGAATGCTTCTTGCTCGGTCAACCCCTGCGTGTCCATCAAAATCCCTTTGGCGCGATCCACCAGCTTGCGCGTTTCCAGCGTTTCGTTCAGGTCGCCGACTTGTTTTTCGAGTTCACGAAATTCATCGAACCGCGCGAGCGCAATTTCAATTGCCGGAACAATCTCCTGTTCGCGAAACGGCTTGACCAAGTAACCGACGACGCCCGCCTCTTTGGCGCGGTCCACCAAATCGCGTTGGGCATAGGCGGTCAGCAAAAGCACCGGCGCGATTTTTTCTTGCGTCAGAATCCCTGCCGCTTCGATTCCGTCCATGTCGGGCATCTTGATGTCCATGATGACAACATTCGGTTTGAGTTGGCGCGCCATATTCACCGCGCTCAAACCATCGCCCGCTTCGCCGACGACCAAATAATTCAAGTTGGTTAACATTTCGCGCAAGTCCGCGCGAATCACCGATTCGTCGTCCGCAATAATTACTCTTGTTCGCTCCATGCCTCATCGCCTCCCAGCGGAATCTTTGGAAAATTCACAATCGCGGCAACCCCGTTATCGGTCACCATCTCAATCGTGCCTTTCAAATCATCCGTGACCAGCATACGCACAATGCGCAAGCCGAGACTATCCACGGTGTTCAAATCGAAATTGTCGGGCAAGCCGCGCCCGTCATCATGCACGCGCAATTCCACGCGGTCGCCCAAATCTTGAAAAGACAACGCGATGGTGCCGCCCCGGGCGCGCAGGTCATAGCCGTGTTCCAACGCGTTTTGCAAAAGCTCATTGATGACCAACGCGCTCGACGTTGCCTGACGCGCGGTGAGATAAATGTTCGGACCTGTCAGCCGCAGTTTGATTTCGCGGTTCGGGTCGAGGACGCCGCTTTGCATTTGATGCAAAATGCGTCCCGCAATGTCACGAATGTTGATTATACGCGAATCCTGCGCCGACAGAAATTCGTGAATGACCGCGATGCTCAGAATGCGATTGACCGCTTCGCCCAACGCGGTGCGCGCTTCTTCGGTTTGCATCCGCCGCGCTTGCATCCGCAGTAACGCCGCCACCGTTTGCAAATCATTTTTGACGCGATGATGCACTTCTTTAATCATCGTCGTCTTGATAATGAGCTGGCGTTCGCGTTCGCGCGTTTCCGTGTCGTCGTGAATGGCAATCAAAACGCCTGCCAAACGCGTGCCGCGATGCAGCCACAGCAGCGCGTCCGTTTCCCGAATCGGAATCGCTTTCTTCACCCATTCGCGCCCCCGTTCCTGCACGGTGCGTTCGACACAGCGATTTTCCGTCGTCGCGATTTTGAACAATTCGTCGTCAATCGTTTCCATATAAGACAGCGGACGCGCAATCAGCGTTTCGTTGTAGCCGATATTGCGATACAGATTCGTCGCTACGCCGCTCATGTACCGAATGATGCCGTTTTCGTCCGCGTACAACAAGCCGTCAAATTCACGAAAGGGCGAGACTTTGTTGGCATCTTGCGGCTCACCGCGCGCCGCCATCTCTTTTAAATCGCGCACCACTTGTTGAAAAATGCGATTGCGGCGGCGCATGCGCTCGACTTCCAAAAGATTGGTATCAATCACTAACGCCGCAAACGCGGGACGCTCCCCACAGCGCAAGGGAAATACTTCGCGCTGCACGGGCGCGCCTTCTTTCGGGTCATCGCGCATTTGGCGCGCCACGCGATTTTGTTCCAGTCCTTCATAAATCGTCGGATGCGCGTCACGCGCCAGCGCTTGCCCGACGAGGAGTTGATTGTACGCCGGCGCGATGGAATGGGGGCGTGCATGCGTGCAGACGCGCGCGCTGCCGCTCTCGCGCAAGCAAATCAACACGTCGGCGCGCGCAAGGTCCGCCAGCAGCGGCGCGGCGGCGCGTACATGCGCCAACAGTTTTTCTTCTTCGACCGCAAGCGCGGACGACGCGACTACATTGTCTGTACTCATCGAGTTTTGCCGATTAAAAAAAAAGGTCGAGCGGTTACAACTCGACCTTCAAGTCGGGGCGAGAGGATTTGAACCTCCGACCACTTGTACCCCATACAAGTGCGCTACCGGTCTGCGCTACGCCCCGTTTCAAAACGATTCCTGCCTCGATGGGGTAAGGGAACCGCAACGCACATTATAGGCGCGTTATATTATTTCACAAAATCATGGCTCAAAAAAAAACCTCGCGCCGATAACATCCGGCGCGAGGTTTCGAGTTCATCATTTACGCTTGCGTAGGCGTTTTGCCGGCAAAATCTACATCGCAGACTCCGGCGAGACACGCCAATTCTTGCGCCGCCGTGGTCAAGTCCTCTTCTTCGTAGCGATATAACTTGCTGAAATCAATCGCTGGAAAATGCGCCGCGAGTTTTTCATATTCTTGCGCATCAATTTCCACGTACGGCATTTGGTCATACATTGCATCGAACGCGGGCAGAAACGTGATGCCGCCGAGATAATCAATATGTTCCCACACCCACTTCATCAGGTCGAGGACTTCGTGCGGTTGATACGTAATCGTCACGCTCGGATTGTGTTCCGTCCAATTCAATTTGTTTTGCAGCCAGTATTCGCACTGCTGAATCGCGCTGCGGTCTTGGCGCGTAATCGCGCCGTCAGGCGATTTCACGGGGAAATGAATCACCCACGTATTCGCGTCTTCGGGCGTCTGTCCGTTTTCGGGGTCAAGCGGCGCGCCCGCGTCGCGCATCACTTTGTAAATCGGCGAATGGGCGGCGACGCGCACATTGCGAATATAGTAGGGCGACCAACGCGCGTGAATGCCCGAAGAGCAGTTCAAGAGCTGCGATGAATTGCCGGACGGTTTCACGCATGTCACGGCAGCGGATTGATTGATGTTCAACTGCGCGGCAGTTACACGATTCGTTTCAATCGCGATTTCGCGTAACGCGCGCTGCACGTTGGCATCTTGCGCGACGGGACTGTCGAGTTGCCCGTTAATGTCAACCCCAAGCAAGCGTTCTTCTTCGCAATTCTTTTTCCATTGCTCGCGCAAGCCGGGGAAATGCGTGGCGAGCGATTGAATCGTGCCGATGATGGCGGCGAGTTCCACTTTTTCGCGCAAGGTTTCGTACGTATCCTCTTGCCGCGCGACGGCGACGGAAAGATTGCAGAATTCAAAAGGTCGGAGCTGGATTTCCCCGCACGGGTTCGTGCCAAACTCCGCTTCCTTTCTCCGTTCCGGTTTTAGCATCAGCGCGGATTCGCGATTAAAAATGCCCGGCTCGCCGCGTCCGCCTTTGACCATATCCAAAAAGAATTGCGCGAATTCCAATTGCGTCAAACCGCCGCGCGGCAGAACGGCGGAATTGTTCGCGTTCCAACGCTGACTGTTTTCGCGTTCAAAATCGCCGTCTTTGGCGTGACGCATTTCGGAATCATCATAATCAAACAACGAAATCATTGCCGTGCGCCGCACACCGCCGCTCACTGCCGCGCTGCCGACCGCGCACATCAAATCGTGCGCGTCAAGCGGACGCAGGAAACTGCCCTGCCGCGCCAACACGCGCGCGCGCATGAACTCGAACATTTTGCGCAAGGGTTCGGGTCCCGACGCGCGTCCACCTTTGGTGCGCAATGGCGCGCCCGCCGGGCGCAGTAAACCCAAATCAAATTTTACGTCGCCGCCTTCGAACCACGTTTGCAGACCAAAGCGCAGCGCGTCCGCCCAACCCTCCGCCGAATCTTCGACAATGTAATGTGTGGCCTCGCGTCCCGTTTGGCGTTTGATGCGCGGAAAATTTTCCACATACTTGCGTTCGACGGAAAAACCGACGCCGCAGCCGCTCATGGAAATAATCAATGCTTCGACGAACGAATCTACGCTGTCAACGGGCATATAGCTGCAATTGTAAAGGGCAATGTTGTTTCTACGCGCCGCCGCGCCCGCCATTGCCAATAAACGCATCGAAGGCATTGCGCGCATTTCAAGAATGGCTTGGCGGATACGTTCGTACACTTTGCGCGGCAAACGGTCGCCCGCAAGCTCATACATAAAGTCAACGGAACGGTTCACGGTTTCAATCCACGTTTCGCGGCGTCCCAGCTCGTAATTGAAACGCGAATACTTGTCATAGAATTGAAATTTTTGCAGGTCGGTGGGAAAGTAGCGGTCCGAATCGGCGAACGCGGCGCGCACGTCTTCGGGAATCGGGCGCTCGGCGCGCAGTTTTGCATGTTCCGCGCGATAGAGAATGTAACGCTTTGCCGCTTCAAATTCACCGGCGGCTTGCAAAACCATTTCGGCAATGTCCTGGACATTTTCGACGGTGGGCTGGTCATATTTCGCGGCGACGATGTTGCCGACCTGCTTTGCCAAATCCGCAATCGGAATGGTAGGCGTGCGCCCGAAACTGGCGAAACAACGCGCCAAGGCGTTTTCGATGCGTTCGATTTCAAACGGCACAATGCGCCCGTCCCGTTTCAGGATGGTATCGGGCATGACGACCGGCGCTTGCAAATCCAGCGCGTTGGCTTTTTGCCCATTGCCATTTTTGTGACCGTTCCCGGTATGGTATCCATTGCCGTTCGCTTTCGATGAAAAGCGCTTGTCCACGCGTGATTGCGCGTTACTCATTGCGGAGCCTCCCAAAAAATTATTGTGCGAGCGCGCTGACAGAATGGATGCATTGCATCAGAAAAAAAAAGGCGGGCGAACCGCGCTCACAGTCCGCCCGTCCTCAGGAGAATGTGCGCGAAACTTACGGGGGCGACTGACTAATGCTGATAATTTGGCGCGCGCGCGGGAACAACATCGGCTTGACACACCACGCGCGCCCCCCTCTGCGCCCGATGTGTCGTAACCCTGTCTTGACAGTCATAAGAAAAATCTGCGAATTGTGCATGCGTTGGAGATTAGAGATTAGAGATTGGAGGTTAGAGATTAGAGATTTAGAGATTGGAGATTGGATGATAGAATCCAGTCTCCAGTCTCCAGTCTCCATTCTCCATTCTCCAGTCTCTATATCAACTTCATTTGCGCCTTTTGTTCCTGTTCGCGTTCTTTGCGGTCGCGCAAGCGCTGAATTTCGGCTTGTAAACTTTCGAGGTCGGCAAAGCGGCGATAGACGGAAGCGAACCGCACATAGGCAACATCGTCGAGCGCGCGCAAGCGTTCCATCACCATCTGTCCGATTTTTTGGGAATCCACTTCCGAACGTCCGAGCGTGTGCAGTTGCGCTTCGATGTCGTCCACAATCGCTTCAATGGCTTGCATCGGCACGGGGCGTTTCGCGCATGCGCGCGTAATGCCGCTCATCAATTTTTGCCGGTCAAACGCTTCGCGCCGCCCGTCCTGCTTGATCACCATCAACGACGTTTGCGCGACACGTTCGTAGGTCGTAAAGCGATGCCCGCACTTGAGACACTCGCGCCGCCGCCGAATCGCTTCTTCGGACTCGCGCGTGTCAATGACTTTGCTTTCTTCTTTGGAGCAATAGGGACAACGCATACGTTTTCAAATCTCACTGCCGACGTGCTTAACGATTTCCCAAAAATGCGGCAAACCCGCCAAACAACAACGCGCAGCCAAAGAACACTGCCCAGATGATAACTGCGAGTACGAGTTGGATTGCGATAACATGTCCCCACAACGCAAGCGCGCGCTTGAAAAAATTGCTGCTGTAAAGCCAAGAATTTGGAGACAACCGCGTTTCCAGCGCCGAAACGCGCGCGGCGAGTTGATTCACTTCAGCAGAGGACATCGGCGACGACATTCCGCTTTCGATTGAGGACATGGGTTCGTTCGACATGACTACTCCTTCGGGACTGCGCGCGTGCGCCTACGTCGGGTCAAAAATAGGGCGTGGACAACGCTGCCCAGACCCTAAATGTTGTGCGTGTTCTTGACGACCTACGAGATATTGTGGTTTTGTGATGTGGAGTGTAGCACAAACCGCGCGCCATTTCAAGAGCTTGACCTTAAAAATGTGGCGCAATGCAAACTTTGAAAACGATTTGAAAAAAAAAGACCGGAGCCATTTACGGTTCCGGTCAGAGTCTTACACAAGAGAGTCGGTGGTCTTAGCCGGCGAGACCGAGCATCGGGTTAAAGATGGCGATTAACGCACCGCCAAAAATAGCCACGATAATCAAGTTCACAATGCCTGCAATGATGGCGGCAACAATCGCTTTGCCGGTAGAAAACTCTGCCGCTTCGCGGACACCGATAATGTAGCCGATGATTGACAAGATGGCTACGATAAAGCTCATGATGCCAACCAGGCAGCCCAGCACCGGAAGCAGTACGATGAGCAAGACGAGCACGCTCACGATACCAAAGATGGCGACATAACCGGTCACGCGCATCATTTCCTGCGTATTTGTTTTGCCGCCCAACATGTTGGCAACGAACGCAAGAATCCATGACCCCACGAACCACGCGACCATGCCCAACGCGCCAATCACAACTGCGCTAATAACACCCTGAACAAAATTCGTGCTGAACACACCCGTGTTCGGGTCGAGCTGAACCAGCCCTTGAGAAAACCCGCGCACAATCGAAATGATGGCAACGATAATCGCCGCCGTCTTGGTTGCCGCCGGGTCTTCGGCAATCTGCCGATAAACGGGGGCTTTGAGGGTGAGAACGCCCATAATGCGGTCCATGATTTGTTTCTCCTTTTGATCAAACTGTTTGGTGTAAATGAATGATGTACATTCGGGTTGTGACTAGACGATTCCGGTGAGGAATCGGGCTAGCAATTCTGCAGCGCCGCGAATGAGGAATGCCGCAATCAACGCAAAGATGGCGGTGACGATAGCATTTCCGGTGGAAAACTCAGCGGCTTCGCGAATGCCGACGATATAACCGAGCAGCCGCAGAATACTGACGACAAACAAGACTACTGACGTCACGATGGTCAATGCCGGAAGCCACAGCGTGACCAGCGACAGTACGCTGACCAGTGCAAAGATTTCGACATAGCCCGTGACGCGCAGCATCTCTTTGGTATTGGTCTTGCCGCCGAACCAACGCGCGACCAACGCCAACACCCACGCCCCGACAAACCACGCAATCAGCCCAAACACCAAACCGATGAGCGCGTATTCGACAACGGTCAACGGCTCGAGCGGCGCGAGTTGCTGTGGATTGTTTGGGTCGGTGCGTACCAGTCCGGAGACTGCGCCAACGAACAAACTCACCAGCCCCACAATCAGCATCGCGGGACGTGTGGCATTGGGGTCATCCGCAATCGCGCGATAAGTGGATACGCGAAGCGTCAAGATGCCCAAAATGCGATTCATGCAGCGCCTTCTCCTTGCCGAGATAAAAATAGAAAAAGAATCGAACGGGTTCGCGGTGCACGCCGGATGATATGAAATACGCGGCACACGGAATCCCGCAAACACGGAAAACGAAACTTGGTTTCACGCGCCAACCGCGCGCGCAAAACAAAATTGCCCGTGGGGCAATCGGTAAAGAATACAGCTCGCGCCTTTTGACCACCTCCTTTCGCTTACAGTTTCTTAGCGTGCCGCGCAAACTTTCGATCGCGCGGGGCGAACCGAGTACCGTACACTTGGAAAGGAAAACCCGCATACTCAAGCCAAGACGCTTGCCTGAGGATATGTCAAGTATATCACCAAATAAAAAAAAATGTTGCCCCAAATTTTCTCGGCGCAAAATTTTAAGGAAACAATTTTTGGGCGCAAAAAAAAGAAGCGGGGTCCCACTACCCCGCTTCTCCGCCGGTTCCCGCCATCACACGACTCACTTGTCACAGAGACGCCCACCGTGATTTTGCAAGCGTGGAGTAAGCGGTTCGAAACTCGTTGTCAGCCGCGTTTTCGTAAAAACGCGGGAATGTCCAAATCTTCGCGGTCAAACTGCCGCACCGGAAAATCAATCGTTTTCTTGCCCGGTGCGGCGACCACGTTTCCCGTCGCAACTCCCGCGCCCGGTTGGCGTTTGGCTTGCGCTTGAAAACCGGTCGCAATGACCGTAATGCGTACTTCGTCTTTCATTTCCGGATTAATGACCGCGCCAAAAATCAAATTGACTTCGGGGTCCGCCACACGGCGCACAATTTCTGCGGCTTCGTACACTTCGTGCAGCGTCAAATCTTCGCCGCCCGTGACGTTGAACAAAACCCCGCGCGCGCCGTCAATGCTCACATCGAGCAGCGGCGATTTAATCGCCATTTCGGCAGCCGCGACTGCGCGATTTTCACCGCTCCCGCGTCCGACCGCCATCAATGCCGCGCCGCCTTCGCCCATAATCGTTTTCACATCGGCAAAGTCGAGATTGATCAAACCGGGCACTGTAATCAACTCACTGATGCCTTGAATGCCTTGCCGCAGGACATCGTCAGCGAGACGGAACGCGGATTGGAGTGACGCTTTCTTGTCCACAATATCGAGCAAGCGGTCATTCGGAATAATAATCAGCGTGTCCACGTTGTCTTTTAAACGGTTCAACGAATCATCCGCCACACGCTTGCGCTTTGCGCCTTCAAACATGAACGGCTTGGTGACAACCCCAATCGTAAGCGAACCCATCTCGCGTGCGAGTTTCGCAATCACAGGCGCCGCGCCCGAGCCCGTGCCGCCGCCCATGCCTGCCGTGACAAAGACCATATCCGCGCCCTTGATGGAATCGCGGATTTCGTCCGCTGTTTCTTCAGCAGATTTTTGACCGCGTTCGGGGTCGCCACCCGCGCCCAGCCCACGCGTGAGTTTATCGCCAATCCGAATTTTGGTTTGCGCTTGAGAATGGATAAGCGCCTGCGCGTCGGTATTGACCGCAATAAAATCCACGCCGCGCAGTCCTTCAATAATCATTCGGTTGACAGCATTCGTCCCGCCGCCGCCAACGCCAATGACTTTGATTGCGGCAAAATTTTCGACGCCGTTAAACACGGGTTCCGTGCGTTTTGGCGGAACCGGCGGGCGGGGGGGGGTAAGGGAATTTCGCTCCATTGCTCTACCTCACAATGTACTCGCCACGAGATGGTGGCAGATTATGGCTACCACTAGGCAGGAATCGGGAACTCGTACTCTCCGTGACACAGCCCTATCTAGTCGTCTCTCGAACGAAAAAACACTAGATTTAGGATGCGTGGGGAGATTATAAGCCCCAAGTATGACTATGTCAAGACCCAATTTTCAGGACGACCGCCAACAACAACAAGGTTGCCAGCAGACGCACCAGCATCGTGCGCCGGTCAAAATCGCCCAAAATAATGCTTGATTTTAGTTTGTTCAGGCGCATCCTATTTATTCTCCTCTTTCCGGCAAAAGTGCATTTCGCAGCCAACCGCCCATGTTGACCAATGGCGCAAACACGCCTTCGCGGCTCTTGCGTCGCGCGCGCGCTTCAATTTTCGTCAGCTCCAGCGTTTGGCTGTCCGCTTCATTCACACCCCACTGCGCCAACCCGACGACGGTCGCAAATGCCGGCGCGCTCACGCGTTCTATCATCCCTTCCATTTTTTGCGGCGCGCCCACGCGAGCCGGCAAACCCACAATCTCGCGCGCAAACGATTTGATACCGGTAAGCTGCGCCGTGCCGCCCGTCAACACGATGCCGGCGGGCAGCAAACCGTCATAGCCCGAACGTTTGATTTCGGTCAACACCATCGAAAAAATCTCTTCGGCGCGCGCCTGCAAAATTTCCGCCACGTCGCGCCGCGACACGACGCGCATCTCTTCTTCGCCGAACGCGGCGAGTTCGATAATTTCTTCCGGACGCGCATCGTCGAGAACCGTGCCGTATTTGATTTTGATTTCTTCCGCCGCCGCAAACGGGGCGCGCAGTCCAACCGCCAAATCATTCGTCAAGTGCATCCCGCCAATCGGCAGCACCACCGTATGCCAGACACTACCCTCGATAAAAATCGCAATGTCCGTCGTCCCGCCGCCAATGTCCACCAACGCCACGCCCAAATCGCGTTCCGCGCTCGTCAACACCGCTTCGCCCGACGCAATCGGTTCCAACACCAACTGAATCACGCGGACGCCTGCCGCTTCGACCGCCTTGTACAAATTCTGAATGGACGCGACCGCCCCGGTCACAATATGCGCTTCAACTTCGAGACGATAGCCCATCATGCCAATCGGGTCGCGCACGCCGTCTTGGCCGTCGAGCGAAAATCCGCGCGCAATCGCGTGCACCACCTCGCGGTTATCGGGAACGGCAATGGCTTGTGCCGCATCCATGGCGCGTTGGACAATATCCTGCGTCACGGCGCGTCCGTGCGGAATCGGCGCCACGCCGCGCGAATTGATGGACGCAATATGCGAACCCGCGATGCCGACATACGCGCCTTCAATGGACATGTTCGCCATGCGTTCGGCTTGTTCCACCGCGAGGGCAATGGATTGCGCGGCAAGTTTCACATCCACCACCACGCCTTTGCGAATTCCTTCACTTGGCGCGAGCCCCACACCCAAAATACGCACCCCCTCTTGCGCTCGTTCGGCGATGAGGGCGACGGTCTTGGTTGTACCAATATCCAATACTGCAACCGGAATGCTCATGAATCCTCCGTGTGAGATGTGTACGACAATGCGCGTCGCACCGATTTGCGATCCATTATTTGGTCTTGACGGCCATTTCTTGGTAATAGGGGAGTCCGCTGCCCAAATCAATAAAGCGTACGGTGCGCTTATCCTTATTCAATTGCGTTGTCACGATATTCAGCGCCGTGAGCTTGTCATTCATTTGGTTCGCGCTGCCGAAATAAATCAACCAGCCGTGCTCGTCGCGCAGAGTCAGCCCGTGCGCTTTGGTCCATTCGAAATACTTGGGAGAATCTTTCCATGCATTGATGAGCGCCACCGCCGCATTGAAGGCATCGGGATTGATGCGCTCGCCATATTTCACCGCTTTGCCTTCCGAATCGCGCACGTGCCAACCATTGGGTACCATTCCGCGCGGGCGCATCGCAATCCCTTCCTGGTCAACCCAATAATTTTTACCTGCCACTTCCCACACAAAACGCGGCGTGCGTTCGACCGTGTAAATCTCCACAGTATTCGGCAGTGTCACATATACCTGCACGTCTCGAAATTCCGGCAGCGCGCGCACTGCGTTCTCGACGGCGCGCGGGTCAACAAAGAAAATGTGCCAACCGTTCACGCCGGCGACCTGTGCGATTTCCTCACGCGGCACGATTTTGTTGCCAAGCACCACCGGCTGTGAAACAAAAAACATGTCGAGATTAAAACTTGCCCACAGCAGCGCGCACAACACCACCAACAAAAATCCGGCGAAAAATTTCGGACGGCTCGTGCGCCAATCGCGCGCCGTACGCCACGGATTCAATTCGATACGCGGCGCGGCAATATCAAAGGTCGCGCGTTTTGGCGTTTTGCGCAGGCGCGGCGTTTTTTCGCGCGGTTCGGGCGCCACCACGCGGACACGCGGCGCCGCGCCGACAACTTGACGGTTGCGCTTGGTGCGCCGTGCCGCGGGTCTGTTTTCCTGCTCCGAATTTTGGCGGCGAATACTCATGGTGAATCAGTTATCAGTGAACAGTGGACAGTTATCAGTTATGGATCAGCATTTATCACCGGTTACCAATTACGGATTACTGTGTCCTGTTTACTGCCTACTCAGTACGTCACCTTGTTGCGCTTTTTGTCGGCGTGGCGTTCCAACGCCAACTGCAGTAATCGGTCAATCAATTGCGGATAACTCAGCCCACTCGCTTCCCACATTTTCGGATACATCGAAACGGCAGTGAAACCCGGAATGGTATTGATTTCATTCACCAGAATTTTTCCGTCGCGTTTGTCGAGAAAAAAATCCACGCGCGCCATGCCGCTGCCGTCAATCGCCTGAAACGCGCGCACGGCAAGGTCCTGTATCGTACGCACCTGCTCACCCGTCAAAGCGGCAGGAACAACCAAGCGCGTATTTGTATCCGCATATTTCGCGTCGTAATCATAAAATTCGCGTTCAGGAATCACTTCGCCCGGGACGGATGCCATGGGCGTATCATTCCCCAGCACACTGCATTCGATTTCGCGCGCATCCACCGCGCGTTCGACAATGATTTTGCGGTCATACCATGCCGCGTTCGATAAAGCTTGCGTCAATTCGTCCCAATTGCGCGCTTTGCTGATGCCAACACTCGAACCCAAATTCGCGGGCTTTACAAAACACGGGTATTGAATCACCGTCTCGATTTCATGAATCGTCTCTTCCGGCTCGCGTTCCCATCTGTGCCGCAGCACCACCAAAAACTCGGCGACGGGCAAACCCGCGTTACGAAACAGCGCTTTCATCAACGCCTTGTCCATGCCCACCGCGCTCGCGGCGACGCCCGCGCCCACATACGGCAAATCTGCCAGTTCAAGCAACCCCTGCAGCGTCCCATCTTCGCCGTTCGGTCCGTGAATCAACGGAAACACGACATCCACACTGGCATTCCACGCATCCGCCGTGCTCATTTCCGTCGCGTTGTGCGAGACCAGCGCGGCGCTTGTCCCATTCGCGCCATTTGCGCCATTCGTCGCCTTTAGCAATGGTGACTGCGCGGCTTGAATCAAGGTCATGAGCGGATTGCCGCCCGTAAGCCATTTGCCTTGCTTGTTCACGCCAATCAACACCGCGTCGTATTTTGTTTCATCCAACGCATGCAGCACCGATTGCGCCGACGCGAGCGATACTTCATGCTCACCCGACTTGCCGCCAAAAATCAAACCGACGCGAATTTTTCTGCTCATCCGATGCCTGTTACTTGCACGCAGCGCGCAGCGCGTTTTCCGTGCTGCATGTCACATCTTGCAAATCACGAATCAACAATCAGAAATCTCCCATCCCCGGTCTCAAGTCTCCAATCACCAATCTCCAACCAACTGAATCTCCAATTCCAACACCACCTTAAATTTCTCGCGCACCGCAGCTTGCACCAATTTCACCAAGCCCATCACATCGCTTGCCGCTGCGCCGCCGAGATTCACAAAAAAGTTTGCATGCACATTCGACACTTGAACCTTTCCAACGCGTGCGCCTTTGCATCCCGCCGCATCAATCAAACGCCCCGCGTAATCGCCCGGCGGATTCTTGAACATGGAGCCGATGCTCGGGTCAGTCGGCTGTGTGTTGCGACGATGCTCGGTGTATTGATTCATCCGCGCAATACACGCCGCCGCGTCGTCACGCTCCAATTCAAATTCCGCGCGCAGGACCACATATTCGTTCGGATGCTCTTTCAAGAAACTTGTGCGATAGGCGTACTGCAATTCCTCTCGCGCCCACCAACGCAGCTCGTTTTGCAAATCCAAAATTTCCGCGCGCACCAGATTGTCACTCACCGCGCCGCCGTGCGCGCCCGCATTCGTCACCACCGCCGCGCCCACCGTTGCCGGCACGCCAATTGCCCACTCCAGCCCGCGCCAACCTTGGCGCGCCAAACGATTCGCCAATCCCGGGAGTGACGCGCCGCTCCCGGCAATCACTTGTAAAGTCTCCGGGCTCCGGCCTGTAATCTCCTCCACGGCGTCCGCGTGATTTTCAATCACCAACCCGCGCACGCCCGCGTCGCTTACAAGAATGTTGGAACCGTTGCCGAGGATAAAAATGTCAAGGCGCTGCGCGCGTCCCCATTGCACTGCTTGAATTAACTCGTCGCGCGAATTGGCGCGCACAAAGTATTCTGCCGGACCGCCAATGCGAAACGTCGTATGCCGCGCCAACACTTCATTTCGGACCAACTTGTCCTGCCACATGCCGTCGTTACGCGGTCGCGGGATTGGTCAAGCGCGTAATCGCCAGCACCGCGCCCGTAATCCCCCAAAACACACCAAACACCAGATTGGTCGTCAGCAAGTTGGTAAAGGTGTACAACCCCATCACCATCGCACCCAAAAGGTCCGCCGTCTGCGCCGGCACGACAAATAACGCAATCAACACCGCTTCCAACAAACCGCGCCAAAACGCGCGCCGACTTTGCAAACCGCCGCCCATAAAGACCAGGACGAGCAAAAAGAACATCATGATATAGAAACTCATGAGCGGGTTGCCCAAGAAATTACTCGCGCCCTCCAACGGCGCCACATCGGTCAGCCCGATAATGTACGACTCGACGCGCAAAACAAAATACAACGCCAGCAGCGCCAAAATGTCATCGCCCAACGCGGAACTCTTGAGCGCCCGCACATACAGCGCAATCGCCCCGCCCAACACCAGCAAGCCCACCAGGACCGCAATGACCCACGCCTGAATCTGGACCGGTCCAATTGCAATCAACGTCGCCTGGGGATTGAACTGAATCGAGTTTTCGATATTCTGCGCGACACTGTCAATCCACGCATTCAAACCACTGACCAAACTAAACGGAAACGTGCTCGGCGAAAAGAAACCGCTGTCCTGAAAGAATTGGGCAATCGTCGGCAGCTGGTCTCGAAAAAAGACCGCCGCCGTCAACGCCGCCCACCAATAGATCCAATTTTTGGACCCGAATACATCACGCATGATTGTCCTGCATCAAATTTGCGACGACCCGATTCACGTCTCCTGCGCCCAAAACGACCAACACATCCCCTGCCCGCAATTCCGCGCGCAACACTTGCTCCGCTTGCATCAACGTAGAAAGGTAGCGCGTTTTTTGCGCATCCATTCGTTCCACCAACGCCGCGCCGGTCAAGCCCGCCGCGTCGCGTTCGCGCGCCGCGTAAATGTCTGTGACCAACACGCGGTCGGCGGTCTGAAACGCGCCGGCAAATTCCTCCAACAACGCGCGTGTCCGCGTGAACGTGTGTGGCTGAAACAATGCCCAAAGCCGCGCCTCGGGAAATCGCATCCGTGCGGCGCTCAACGTGGCGCGGATTTCGGTCGGGTGATGCGCGTAATCGTCAATGAGGGTTGCGCCGTGAAATGTCCCGTGAATCTGGAAGCGTCGTCCGACACCTTGAAATTTCGCGAGCGATTCTCGCGATACATGATACGAGACTCCACAGCGCTGCGTTACGACCAATGCCGCCAACGCATTCAACACATTGTGCGTGCCCGGAACTTGCAGCGAAAGCGTTCCCAATTCGTTTTCACCCTGAAACAAGGTAAAATCCATGCCGCCATTTGCGTTGACGACGACATTTTCGGCGCGCCATGCATTGTCCCCGCCCGTGCCGTACATAATGACAGGTTGCCCGCTTTGCACTGCCAACGCGCGCGCCGCGCCTTCATCCCCGCACACTACAATCGCGCCGTCCGCCCGCGTCCGCCCCAGAAACTGCGCAAACGCATTTTGATACACCTGTTGCGTCGGAAACAAATCGGGATGGTCATAGTCCACATTCGTCACAACCGCCAGATACGGCGTCAAACCCAAAAACGCATAATCATATTCGTCGGCTTCAATGACAAACCATCTGCCGGTTCCGACCCGCGCATTCGTTTGCCATGCGGGAACGATTCCCCCGACCACGACGGTCGGGTCCAAGCCCGCGTCCGTCAAAATCGTCGCCACCATCGCCGTCGTCGTCGTCTTGCCGTGCGAACCCGCAATCGCAAGCGTGTCATATCCCGCCGTTACCGCGCGCAAAAATTCGCGCCGTTTCAAAATGGGAATGTTTTGTAAATGTGCCGCCACAATCTCCGGATTGTCTTGCGCCGCCGCCGAAGTGACCACCACCAAATCCGCGCCCGCAATATTTTCTGCGGCATGCCCGATGAAAATTTTCGCGCCCGCTCGCGCCAACGCGTGGGTTACGTCGGACGCTGCCGCATCGGAACCACTGACGCGTGCGCCGCGCCCCAACATCACCCGCGCCAATGCCGACAAACCCGCGCCGCCAATGCCGACAAAATGAATCTGCCGCGTCACGCGCAAACCTCTTGCAGCAAATTGACAATCCGCCGCGCCGCGTCGGGCTGCGCTAATTTTTTTACCGCGCGCTGCATTGTGTCCAAGCGCGTTCGGTTGTTCAAAAGATTCATCAACGTCGGCACAAAATCACCCGTCAATTTTTCTTCGGCCAAGACCACTGCCGCACCGCGCGCCGCGAGAAATTCCGCGTTCTTGTTTTGATGTCCCTGCGCAAACAAGCCCGGCACCAAAATACTTGGCGCGCCCACTGCCGGAAATTCGCCGAGCGTTGCCGCGCCCGCGCGTGCCACAACCACATCGGCTGCCGCGAGCGCCAACGGCATGTCGTCATTCAGGTATTCAAACACGTGATACCGCGCGGCGAGCGCGGAATTCATCAATGCGCGTTCTGCTTCGAGCGCGAGCTTGTCTTGCGCGCCGCAAATGTGTATCACCTGCGTCGCGGTCAGCAGGGATTTCAAATTGACGCGCACAATTTCATTCAGCGCGTGCGCGCCTTGACTGCCGCCAAAGACCGTCACCACCGGCACGTTCGTATCGAGTTGGAAATGTGCGCGCCCCGCGTCGCGCGTTGCCTGAAAAAATTCCTGGCGCACCGGATACCCGGTCACGGTTGCGCGCCCGCGCGGAAAAAATTGCAACACCTCGTCAAACGAAACCGCAACCTGTTTGCTCAGGCGCCACGTCGCGCGAATTGCCCAACCGGGTTCCAAATCCGGCAAATCAATCACCACCGGAATTTTTTTGCGCCACGCCGCCCAAATCACCGGAGCGCTTACATAACCGCCGGTCGCCAACACCGCGTCGGGTTTGAATCGGTCCAATGCTTGCGCTGCCATGCCGGATGCTTGTCTCAAATGCGAAACATTTTGCAGCTGCGTTGTGAACGCTTTACCGCGCAGACCGCCGACGCGCATTCCGACAAACGGCAGCTTCAAACTCGCCGCGATGCGTTGTTCCACGCTCGCGTCGCGCCCGATGTACAAAATCTCATGCGTCCGATTCGCTGTCGCCGGCGCGGCGAGTTGCTGCAGTACGGCGACGAGTGGGTACACGTGCCCGCCGGTTCCGCCCCCCGTAACTAATAGTCGCATTCTTTTTTGTCGTCACACCATTCTCCGGCATTGCCGGTGTTCCACCCACGACCGGCACACTTTTGACCACAGGCGGCTTGGGCATGGCGCGCGAAATGCTCAACAAAATTCCAATGCTCGCCAGACCCATGACGAGCGAAGACCCGCCGTAGGAAATAAACGGCAGCGGCTGTCCGGTAAAAGGAATCAGCTGCGTGACCACGCCCATATTGACAAAAGCTTGCAGCACCAACCAAAAGGTAATGCCTGCCGCAAGCACGCGTCCAAAATCGTCCGGCGCTTTTTGCGCGATGCGAAAACCGCGATACGCCAGCGCCACAAACAATCCCACCAACAGCACCGCGCCGAGCAAACCCGTTTCTTCGCCCCAGATGGCAAAAATGCCGTCCGAATGTGCGAGCGGCACGTAACCGTACTGTCCGCCTCCGGTGCCCAAGCCCTTGCCAAAAATGCCGCCGGAGGAAAGCGCAATCAATGTCTGCGCAATTTGCCAGGAACCGTCACTCAATTCCTTTGCCGGGTCAGTCAACAACGCGAGGACGCGCAGCATCGCACGTTCTGATTGCGAAACGACGAGCGCCGCCGCTGCAACCGCCAAAAATGCCGAACCGACAAATTGCTTCAAATCCGCGCCGGCAACAAAAAACATGGTGAACGCAATCGCCGCAATCAAAAACGCGGTGCTATAGTTCGGCTGCAAAATAATCAAACCGGCGATGATACCGACGAGAATCGAAAACGGAATCAAACCGTACAACGGGTTTCGCAATTTCTTGCCCTTGGAGGCGAGCCACGCGGCAACATAGACAATCATCACCAACTTGGCAATTTCCCCCGGCTGAATGGACGGACCAATGAGCCAGCGTTTCGCGCCCTGCACGCCTTCGCCAAAAATCAACAGCACCACCAACAGCGCCAACGTTCCAAACATCATCCAAACCGCTGCACGCTGCCACAGGTGATAATCGAGCCGCGCACAAATCAGCAGCATGCACAACCCAATGCCCATCATGACGAGATGACGCTCCACCAGACTGAAGGGGTCCGCATCGCCTGTCTGCAAATTGGGTCCGACCGAGACGCTGTAAATCATCATCGCCCCAATCAGCAGCAGCACGCCTACCAGTCCCGCCAACACATAATCCGCCGGACGCGCACTGCGCTTCCATAAATGCCCGCGCAGCGTATCGAACCATGAAGTTTGAGCCGTCAAAGGAAGAGTCATCGTCCCGCCCCCCGTTTGCCATCCTACAATGCCAGGACCAGCGCGCGAAACATGTCGCCGCGTTCAAATTCATTCGCAAACATCCCAAAGCTCGCCGCGCCCGGCGAAAGCAAAACCGTGTCCCCTGCCCGCGCCAAATTTTTTCCCGCGTTCACCGCATCCGCCAAAGTTTGCGCGCGCATCACAATTTGCGTTTGCGCGTTTTCCGCTGACAGCGCGCGTTCGATTTTTTCGGTCGCGCTGCCTTCCAACAAAATCACTCGCACATGCGCAGCCACGATTTTTTTCGCC
Organism: uncultured Anaerolineales bacterium; assembly: GCA_964644955.1. Classification (GTDB taxonomy): domain Bacteria; phylum Chloroflexota; class Anaerolineae; order UBA4142; family SHND01; genus SHND01. Next base: position 22,249 of record CAZXYP010000015.1, read on the forward strand.
ATGTCACCGTACGGCAGTCCTTTGTCGTACCCGCCCGCAATCAAAAAAATGTTTCCGCCGCGCGGCGCCAAGGTTTGCAATGCCACAATCGTCGCGTGGGGCGCGGTCGCCGTCGTATCGTTAATGTACCGCACGCCTTCTATTTCGCGCACGAGTTCTAAACGGTGCGGCACGCCGCGAAATTCGCGCAGCGCATCGGCAATGAGCGTGTGCGAAACACCCCACGCGCGCGTAATGGCGACGGCGGCGAGCGCGTTTTCGATATTGTGCTGTCCCGCAAGCAATTCCGCGACAGGCAGAATTTTTTCTTGCACGCCCGCTTCATTCCACACCAACCAATCGCGTTCCACGCGCGCGCCTTCTTTCAATGCGCGGGTGCGGCTGAACCAAATTACGCGCGCAATCGCTTTGGGGCGCAGTCGCGTACAAATTCCATTGTCAAAGTTCAAGACTGCAATATCGCGCGGCGATTGATGCAAGAAAATTTGTGCTTTCGCCCACGCGTATTCGTCCATGTCGCGATAGCGATTCAAATGGTCGGGATACACATTCGTCAGCGCCGCAATGTGCGGACTGCGTTTCAATTCCTCGAATTCTTCGAGTTGAAACGACGACATTTCCAAAACCACCGGCGTATCCGCATCAATTTGGTCGAGCAGTTCGAGCGCCGATACGCGCAGGTTGCCGGCGACGATAGTTTTGGGATGCGCGCGTTTTAAAATCGCGCCTGTCATCAACGTCGTCGTCGTTTTGCCTTTCGTGCCTGTGATGCCAATGACCTGCGCCATCCCGCGCGGCAGCAGTTCGGTGAACAATCCCAATTCCATTCGAATCGGAATGTGGTGTTCGCGCGCAATTTGCAAATAACGTGACTCGCGCGGCACGCCGGGGTTCCGAATCACCAAATCAGCGTTTTCAAAATCGCTTGCGCGATGTTCGCCCAATACAAATTCTACGGGCGCACCGCCCAACGCATCCAACGTCGGCTGCAAGTCATTTGGCTTTTTAAGGTCCGTCACCGTAACCCGCGCGCCTTGCTTCACCAACCACCGCGTCACACCCAATCCCCCGCCGTGAAGACCGAGACCCATGACGAGAACGCGTTTGCTTTCAAGTTCCAAGTTGCAAGTTGCAAGTTGCAAGTCACATCTGGTTGCGTTCTGCAACCTGTGACCTGCGACCTGTGCCTACAGCAGCGCCAACGCCACGCCCAACATCGCCGCCAACAAACCAATGAGCCAGAATCTTTGCACCACTTGCGTTTCCGACCAACCCAACAACAAAAAGTGATAATGAATCGGCGTCATTTTGAAAAAGCGTTTGCCTTTGGTCGCCTTGAAATAAACAATTTGAATAATCACCGACACCATTTCGGCGACAAAAATAATCCCGACGAGCGGCAGCAGCAGCCACTGCCCTGACATTAACGCGACGACCGCCAGCGTCGAACCGATGGCTAACGAGCCGACATCGCCCATGAACAGTTCCGCCGGATGCGCGTTGTACCAGAGAAACGCGAGCAGCGCGCCGACCATGATGAAACAAAAGGTCACCAAATAAATCTGCTGCTGCAAATACGCAATCACCCCATACGCGGCAAAACCAAATGCCGTCACCCAACCTGCGAGCGAATCCAATCCATCCGTAAAATTTACCGCGTTCGATGTGCCGACAATGATAAAGACCGCAATCGGAATGTAAATCAAACCCAAATCAATTTTTTGCGGAATCGTCGGAATCGCAATACTGTGAATGTCCAGCGGAAAATACAGGATCAATGCAATGATGGTAGCCAAAACAATTTGCACCACAATTTTGTAACGCCCCAACAAACCGGCGGAGCCACGCCCGCCGCGCAAGCCGACCCAATCATCATACGCGCCCAACGCGCCATAACTCAGCATGGTCAACAGCGGCACAAGCACCGAACCGCCGACCACACTGCCGCTCATCAAATTAAAAATGTTCAGCGTAACCGTGATGACCGCGACCGGCACGATAATCATGATGCCGCCCATCGTCGGCGTGCCCATCTTGACTTGATTCGAGCCGGGTTCTTCAATACGAATTTGCTTGCCGATGCGGTTGGCTTTGAGCCACCGAATCAACGGCGCGCCCCAAATCACCGCCAGCAAAAACGAAAGCGTCCCCAACGTCAACGGAATAGCCATAGTCGCGTTACGCCCGGTGCGCGCTGCCGCCGTGCGTTTCGGTATCCAACGCCAGCGTTTGCACAATCTCCTCCATCTGCGCGCCGCGCGAACCCTTGATTAAAACAACGTCGCCGGGTTTGGACAATTGACGCAGCAGCGTCACCGCCTGCGCGTTCGACTGCGCATAGTGCACCTCTGCATGTCCTTGCAAACGCGCCGCATCGCCAATCAATTTCCCCAATACGCCCACCGCCACAATCACATTTGCAATTTCACTCGCGCGAATCCCGACCAACGCGTGTCCTTCGCGTTCGTATTCACCCAGCTCGCGCATGTCGCCCAACACCGCCACTTTGCGCCCGTTCAATTCTGCCAAAAGATTCAATGCCGAAAGCGTCGAAGGCGGACTCGCATTGTACGTATCGTCCAAAAGCGTCACGCCATTTTCACCCGGCACCGCAATCAAACGCAGCTGCGCCGAAACATCCTGCAAGCCGTTGAGAATTTCTTCCCACGACAGTCCTTGTACCAAACCCACCGCCGCGGCAGCGAGCGCCGTATGCACACTGTGTTGCCCGAGCAGCGGCACGCGCACATGCAAATGCGTTTCGCGATGATGCAGCACAAACGCCATGCCCTCCAAGCCCTGACTCTCGATTTGGTCTGCCCACACCTCGTTCGCGGAATCCAAACCGAACGTCATCACTTGCGCGCGCGTTCGCTCGCGCATTGCGCGCACGCGCGCATCATCGCCGTTGAGAATCGCCCAACCGTGCGCGGGCAGCGCCTCGACCAATTCCGCTTTCGCCGCGGCAATCTTTTCAATCGTGCCAAGACGCTCCAGATGAATCGGCGCAACGAGCGTGACGACGCCGACCACCGGTTCGGCGATTTGGCACAAGGTCGCGATTTCTCCCGGCGCATACATGCCCATCTCCAAAACGGCGCGCTCGTGCGATTCGTTCAATTCAAACAGCGTCAACGGCAAGCCCGTTTCACTGTTGAGATTGCCTTGACTTTTTAAGGTGCGATAGCGCTGCTTCAAAACCGCCCAAATCAATTCTTTGGTCGAAGTCTTGCCGACGCTTCCGGTTACGCCAATCACTTGCAGCTGCGAAAATTTCCGACGCCAATAGGCGGCAAAATTTTGCAGCGCGACCAAACTATTCTCAGTAACAAAAACCGGAATCCCCGAGACGGGCAAATCGGGGTTCGGTTGTAACCCGGCGACATCTATTAAAGTTAGATTGCCTCCGAACCCCGATTCGCGCGCACGCGCGTTTCCGACGATAGCGATTGCGCCGCGCGCCAACGCCTCGCCAATAAACTGATGTCCATCGAGCGCTTCACCCTTTAGCGCAAAAAACACCGAACCCGGTATGACTTGCCGCGAATCAATCGCCACTCGCTGGATGCGCTCGTGCCAGAGCGCCGCAACCGACTCGCTACCCGATGGTCTCGTTCCCGTAATTGCCTGAAACAAATCGCCAAGCGTCAACATAGACCGCGTTTGAACGTTTTACCGTTTGAACGTTCGAACGTTCAAAGCGCTCACCTGTTCGACCGCAAACGCGCTCACTTCATTTGCCATCTCATGTTCGTGTACAAACGTTTCCAACTCGTGAATGACCGGCACGACGCGTGTCCGCGTTTCGCGCCGCAGGGCATAACGCACATATTCAAACAGATGCAGCGTATCCACCGTCGCGTACACGATTTCATCGCGCGCAAATTCAATGATTTCGCGCAGATTTTCCCTCAGCATCATGCGCGCGCGTGACAGCACGTTCGGACCGCGTTTTGACGCGCGCGCGCGTTTTGGTTTGTAGCCGCGTGACACACTGACATTCCGTTTCGCGATAGCCATAGCATCTGCTCCCGAATCAACACTGCGCGTTTATTTTGCCATTGCTTTACGTACATCATCCGGCGGCAAGCCGGTCAATTGCGCAATCTGCTGCGCGACGGCTGCAAAAATCGGGGATGCGACTTGCGAACCCCACGGCGATTTTTGCGGGCGGTCTATCTTTACCAAAATCACATACTGCGGACTGTCGGCGGGAAAATATCCGCCAAACGATGCAATCGTCCATTTCGGGTCGTATCCGCCGGGGACCGGAATTTGCGCCGTGCCGGTCTTGCCCACAATGCTGTACCCGGGCAGCTGCGCCTTGTTGGTGGATTCGGTCATGATGGATTGCGACAAAATATCCGTGACCTGCGCCGCCGTTTCCGGTTTCAACACGCGGCGCACCACGTATGGCGAGCGCACTTCCACCGAACCGTCGGGATGAATGATGCGGTCCACAATGTACGGGCGCATCAATTTCCCGCCGTTTGCAATCACCGCGAGCGCGCTTGCCATTTGCAATGGCGTCGCCGCAATGCCCTGCCCGAACGAGTTGGTGCCCAAATCCGATTCGTACCAAATCCCGTCGCCCGGATTTTTTACCGTCCCCGCAATTTCACCCGCGAGGTCCACGTTGCTCAGTGTGCCAAATCCGAAATCGTGCAAATACTGATAAAAGGTTTTGGGTCCGGTCGCCAGCGCAATTTTGGACGCAATCACATTCAACGATTTCGCCATCGCCGTCACCAAATCCACGTTGCCGTAACCCTTGCGGTCGGAATTGTAAATTGCGCGCCCGCCAATCACGACCGAGCCGGGATCATTCATCACAATGCCGCGCGTGATTTTGCCGGAATCCAGCCCCGCCGCGAGCGTGATGGCTTTAAACACCGAACCCGGTTCATACGGCAAACTCACCGCCGGGTCGGCGTACGCATCCAGTTTCGTGGTCGAAAACGCATTCAAATCCGGCGCGGGATAACTTGCCAGCGCCAAAATCTTCCCGCTTTGCGGTTCCAAAATGATAATTTGCCCGCTCTTGGCGCCAAATTCTTGAATGCCGCGCGCCAATTCGCGTTCGGCAATGCTCTGAATCGCGCTGTTGACGGTCAACACCAACGTCGAACCGTTCAGCGCAGGCGAACCTTGCGGCAAATCGAACGGCAAGGTTTCATCGCCCAACGCGTCCGCTTCCGCCCGAATTTGTCCGTCGCGCCCGCGCAGCAGTTCATCAAAATATTGCTCGACGCCGTACGCGCCGGAACGACTCGCGCTCGTAAACCCGACAATATGCGCCGCCAACGAACCGCCCGGATAACGCCGATGGGGTTTCGCCACAAATTCAATCGCCCCGATTTTGCCTGCGTTGCGAAGGGCAGTCAGTTCTTTGCCCGCAGACACCGGCGCAGTCAAGGTCAACATGACCGTCTGTTGACTTTTGTCGGATAATTTTTCGACCAGCTCTGCTTCCGACATGTTCAAGACCGGCGCGAGCACCTGCGCTTGCTCTTTCGGTTTTTGTATTAAATTGGGATGCGCCGCGACTTCATAGTAAAAAATATCCGTCGCCAACAACACGCCATCGCCCGTGATAATATCACCGCGCTTGGCATATTCGGTCATGGTGCGTTCGCGCAAATTCGTCGCCAACTTGTTCAAATCTTCGTGACGCACCATCTGCCAATAACCGAGACGCACGGTAATGACCAACGCGGCGGCGACCATAATCGCAAACAACACGTAGGCACGGCGAGAAAATTGAGCAGGCGTTAGAGCGGACACGAACAGGGCTGAGCAA
>CAZXYP010000016.1:0-14251 GCA_964644955.1 uncultured Anaerolineales bacterium
CGCGCGGAAAAAAATAAGCCCGCGAACGGTAGTTGTACCTTTGCGGGCTTTTTTATTTCTTCGGTTTTCGCGTTCCAATGCTTTTACGGCGTAATCGGATTGTTGCACGAACGCGGCAAATCAATCTGCACGGGTTGATTCACGCTCGTCAAATCAATTTTGACGTCAAAGTTGCCTTGAAATTTCAACGGCTCGAACTCGCCGCTATAACTCCCCTCGAACGCAACAGGATACCCTTCTTCCGAAACGTACACATGCGCGTCCTGTGCTTCCCACAGCGCGTCGGCAAACTTTTTCAGGTTCGGGTCATTGCTGTTTTTTGCTGCCGCCAAAAACGCCGCGCCGTTGACAATGTAATGTTTCACCTTGACCCCGTTGCGCGTTTCTTCGCCCGCCAATTTTCCGCGCGCCACTTCGGGGCTGGTCAACATGGTCAGCAGCGTTTGCGGACTCAGATTGTCCGTCGCTTCGGTCGCTTTGGGGTCGGCGGGTTTCACGCACACATCGAGAAAACTCTTGACGACAATGTACGTGCCTGCCGGCACTTTGTAGATATCCACTTGCGATGGGGTAAAGAGACTCACCGCCGAACCGCCGACCTGCGCTACAATGTCGCCCAACAGCGGACCTGTCACTGTAATTTTGCTCTTGTCGTTCAGGTTCGTCATGACGTCGGCGTTGAGCGCGCCTTGCGTGCGCTGTCCGTTGATTTCGCCGTTAACGTCCAGCGTGACCGAAGCGGTCAATCCGGTCAGTCCGGTCAATGCTTTGAGCGGAATCGGGTCGCCGGGCACAATCGTCGGCGTCGGCAGTGGGGTTGCCGTGGCGCTCGCCTGTGCCGCAAAGGCATTGGGCTTGGAGGTCGTCGCTCCGAGAATGTATCCGAATACGAGCGTCAGCGCAAAAAAAATCGCCAATGCGCCGGCGCGTGCAAAATGTGTGTGGTTCATTTCCGGCTCGCTTAACTTGTGCGCTGCCAAAGCGTTTTGGCTCGCCCGCTTTGGCAGCGCGCGCGTGTGATTGGATTGAAAGGCGGCTGGGTCATGTATCGTTTGCGTTGAGGGGAACGCGGCTTTGTCGCTGTCTGTCTTTTCTTGTTCTGCGCCAACGGCATAACTCGCCCTTTGTCATCACATTATAACGCATCTTGCATGTGGGGGTGATTCGTTCGCGCCGCAAAAGTCCACCGCTATTCAAAATTTTTCGAGTGTGGTAAAGTTATGCGACAGAATGGCTGGGTCAAAATGCCGTCAAACCGCACGTCCGGCGAACCGCAGCGCCGCTGTCTGGTAACAAAAAAAAAATTGAGTCGGAAAAATCGCACATGACCGAAATAACGCCTCTGCCGACCGAACCGTATGCCGGAGGTTGGAATTTAATTTACTCTACGGTGCGCGCATTTTGGGCGCTGGTCGAACCGCGCATCCACGCGGCGGCAAAAGAAAACAATGTCCCCATCGAATTGTACTATTACGGTGAATTGGGACTGGATGTTTTTTCGGTCGAAAATTTTCAAAAGCGCGACCCGTATTCCAATCCCGCGCAATTCACGGATGCGTTTATCCGATTGGCGCAAGCCGGATGGATTGTGCCGCAAGACGCGGGCGAATATCTTGTTACCGAAAACGCGCGCGCGGCGGTGCGCGAGATGGTGCGCGCGGGCGATGCTCATTTGGAGAATTTGGAAATCATGTCTGTCGCCGATGTGGCGCGTTTGCACGATCTGTTGCAGCGGATTGTGCGCGCGAATGAAATGGCGAGCGAACCGCCGACCAAGTGGGCGACGACGCATCGCTTTCGTACGACAGATGAAACCTCGCCGCGTCTGGCGCAGGTGCGCGAAGCGTTAATGGATTTGTTTGCGTACCGCGATGATTCGCATCGCACCGCCTGGCAGCGTTTTCCGGCGGATGGTTTGATGTGGCACACATTTGGGCTGTTGTGGGAGAATACTGCCGATACGCCGGCGGACATGGCGCAGCAAGCGTCCTTTCGCGCATACGCGGCGGAAGATTATGCGCGCGCGTGCAATCAATTGATAGCATTGGGCTGGGCTGCGCGCGGCGAACATCCCGGCACATTCATCCTCACACCCATTGGTAAAAAATTGCGCGGCGCGGTCGAGCAATTGACCGACGCGTATTTTTATTTGGCGTGGACGGGTTTGCGCCGGGACGAAGTGGACGAATTGCTTGCCAAACTGCGCCAACTGCGCGAACGATTGGAGGCGGTCCTGTTGCATGGCGTCTGAATCACAAGAAACCATGCCGCGCGCGCGTTATCCGAAATATGCGCGCAACTTGGCAGTCGTCTCCGCAATCCTCGCGTTGGTGTGTTTGGCGGTGATTGCGGCGCTTTGGGTATCGGTTTATACCGCGCCGCCGCCGTTGTATCCCGGCGAAATTCAATTGTTGACGCCCGGGCAGGCGCAAAATGTTCTAGAGACAAATGTTTCGGCATCGCCGCGCTATGACATTCCCACCGGCATTTTGATTCAATCGGTCGAGTTTAAAGGTCCGTACACGCTGCAAACATCCGGTTTTGTTTGGCAGCGGTATGCGGACAGTTTGCCGTCGGACCTGGATCGCGGGGTCGTGCTGCCGGAAGCGGAATCGGCGACCTTTAACAAAGTGTACGAAACCCATCAGGGCGACGAGACGCTTGTGGGTTGGTCGTTCAAGGCGACGATGCGGCAGGAATTTGATTATTCAAAATATCCGTTGGACCGTCAAGCGATTTGGTTTCAAATGTGGCATCCTGATTTTGAACGCGAGGTCTATTTGGTTCCGGATTTTGCCGGATACCCGTCGCTCGCGCCGACGACACTGCCCGGCGTGGACACGGATTTCGTGATTGAAAACTGGCTCACGGAAAGCAGTTATTTCAGCTATCGCCTGAATCGTTACAACGCCAATTTTGGGATTGCGGGCTATGATTCGCTGCGGCAAGAACCGGAATTGTATTTCAATATCAGTATCAAACGCGGTTTGCTCAGCCCGTTGATTGCGCGGCTCATTGTGCCGGTCGTAATTTTGCTGCAATTGTTTGTGATTGTGTTGGTCATTGGCACCGACAACAAACGCTTGGAGCAATTTGGCGTGCGCCCCGGCGCGGTGATTTTTACGTGCGCGGCATTTTTCTTTGCCGTCCTGGTGGCGCAAAACGCGCTGCGCGATGAAGTGAAATCGTACGGCGTGGTGTATTTGGAAACGGTTCATCTCTTGACCTATCTCGTCATTTTGGGCGTGGCGGTCAATTCCGTTTTACTTGTCGCCAAGCCCGACCTCGCGCTGTTTCGCGATAACGACAATATGTGGGTCGAAGTGGTGTACTGGCCCCTCATTCTCGCCGTCTTGATGGTGATAACGCTGTTGGCGTTCGGCGCGTTCGCGGTCCGACCGCCATGACGCATACACCCCCTGCGGATGCGTATGCCTCCCTGCGGCTGCCCGAATTTCGCTACTGGCTCGCGTCGAGCGTCTTTTCTACCCTGGCGAATCGCGCGCTCGCGGTTGCCATCGGTTATCAAATCTATGAATTGACGCGCGACCCGCTCGCGCTCGGCATTCTCGGTCTGGTCGAAGCGATTCCGGCGGTCGGATTGTCGCTGTTTGGCGGACACTTTGCAGACCGCCACGACCGCCGCGCGATTGTGTTGGTTACGCGCGCGATTTCGGTACTGGCGGCATTGGCGTTGGCACTCCTTTCGCTGAATGTACAAGTGATGGGCGTCGCCGCATTGTACGCCGTCGTGTTTGTGGCAGGCGTTGCGCGCGGGTTTGCCGACCCTGCCGCGTCAGCGTTTGAAGCGCAAGTGGTGCCGCGCGTTTTGTACGTGAACGCGGCAACGTGGTCGGGCAGTGTGTGGCAGGCGACTGCCATTGTCGGTCCCGCGCTTGGCGGATTCGTGTATGCGTTTTTTGGCGTGACCGCCGCGTACGCAATGATTGCGCTGTTCCTCGCGCTCGCGTGGGGGTGCATGGCGCTCATCCAACGGAAACCGATGCCGCCGTATGACAAGGGCGAGTCGGTTTGGCAAAGCATCAAAGTCGGCGTGAGTTATGTGCTGCATCATCAAGTGCTCGTCGGTTCGATGGCGTTGGATTTGTTTGCGGTCTTGTTCGGCGGCGCGATTGCGCTGCTGCCCGTGTATGCGAGTGATATTTTGAATGTGGGTCCGGCGGGCTTGGGTTTGCTGGTCGCCGCGCCGTCGGTGGGCGCGTTGGCGGCGATGTTGTGGTCCACGCGGCATCCGCCCGTCAAGCAGGCGGGTAAAATTTTGTTTGGCGTCGTCGCGGGTTTTGGCGTTTCGATGATTGTGTTTGCGCTGTCGCGAAATTTTTTCCTTTCGCTGTTTGCCTTGGCGCTGAGCGGCATGTTCGACGGTATCAGCATGGTGATTCGAGAAACAATTTTGCGTTTGTATTCGCCGGAACATTTGCGCGGGCGCATCGCGGCGGTGCAGTGGATTTTTATCGGTTCGTCCAACGAAATCGGCGCGTTCGAGAGCGGCGTTGCCGCGAGTGTATTGGGCGCGGTGCCGGCGGTGTGGCTCGGCGGTGTCGTCACGCTGATTGTCGTCGGCGTCACGTTTGTCTTGGCGCCAAAACTGCGCGCGATGGATTTGCGCCCCGAATTTGTGCCGACCATGCAAGAGTTGGAACCCGCGCAAGTGGAAAACGTGTCGGGGGTCTAGACGCGTCTTGTAGCCGCCGCGCCGGAGAAATGGCTCATGCCAAATCAATTTATCCTTTCACCCTTTTTCCTCGATGAACCGCGCGACGCATTAAAACTCATCGCGCACGCGGATTGGACCTTGAACGCGCCGGCGCTGCCTGAAGGCGATAAACAAACGCGCATGGCATGCATTTACGAGAACTTGGCGCAAGCGGTTGAACAAACCGTTCGTCGGGGCGCGCGCCCTGTTTCCCTCGCAGGCGATTGCTGTGCCGCAATTGGCGTGCTTGCGGGCTTGCAGCGCGCGGGCATTGCGCCCACGGTGTTGTGGCTCGACGCACACGGCGACTTTAATACGTGGGAAACGACGCCGAGCGGTTTTCTCGGCGGAATGCCGTTGGCGATGTTGGTTGGGCGCGGTGAACAGACACTGCCGCGCGCGGTAGAATTGCAAGCGCTGGACGAAGCGCGCGTTGTCCTCTGCGATGCGCGCGATTTGGACGCCGGTGAAAAAATCGCGCTGGAGAATTCGCGCATCCGGCAGATTGGCGATGTGCGCCAAATCCCGCTCGACGCGCTGATGCATGTGCCGCTGTATGTTCATTTCGACGCTGACCTTATCAATCCGCGCGACGCGCCCGCGCAAAGTTATGCGACGCCCGGGGGACCGTCCGCGCGCGAATTGAAAATGTTTTTTCACGCGCTCGCAGACTCGGAAACTATCGTCGCCGTCTCGCTGTCCGCATGGAATCCGGCAATGGATGCGGACGGCAAGACCCGCGCGGTGAGTATGGAATTGCTGCGCGCCTTGGTCGGGGAAGCGAAATGAAATTCTCACTTCAGGATGTCTGAAACAAATGTCAACCCTTCGCGCTATCATTTTTGATTTGGGCGGCGTTCTCATCGGCTGGGACCCGCGCTTGCTGTATCGCAAACTCTTTGCCGACGACGCATCCATTGACCGTTTTTTTTACGAAATTGATTTTCACGCGTGGAATTTGGAACAAGACCGCGGGCGCACTTTTGACGAAGGTGTGGCGGAATTAACGGCGCAGTTTCCGCATTACGCCGAATACATTCGCGCGTACGACGAACGTTATCCCGAAACCTTGACAGGCGCAATGGAACCGACGGTGCAGGTGTTGTCGAAATTGCGGCAAGCAGGGTATCCGCTCTATGCGTTGTCAAATTGGTCAACCGAAAAATTTGAATACGCGCGCGCGCGTTTCGAGTTTTTGAATTGGTTCGACACCATCATCGTTTCCGCGCACGTAAAACTCGTCAAGCCCGACCCGCGCATTTTTGAACTGCTGTTGGAACGCACCGGACGCCGCGCGGACGAATGTGTGTTTATTGATGATAACGAAACGAATGTGCAGACCGCGCGCGCGTTAGGTTTTTATGCAATTCGTTTCGAGTCCGCGCCGCAATTGGTGACAGAGTTGCGGCGCTTGGGCATTGACGCTGCGTACCCGTGAAATGGAGGCAAGACGATGGCATTGGAAAAAGTGTGCAAAACAACAGAGCTGCCCGTCGGCGAAAAAAAAGTATTCGAATTGTCCGACCGTTACATCATCCTGTATCATTTGAACGACGGTTTCTATGCGACGCAGCGGCTTTGCACGCACACCTTTGCGCCGCTCGACCTCGGCAAAATCATTGACGACGAATGTATTCAATGCGCGCTGCATCGCGCGCGTTTTGATATTCGCACAGGCAAAGTAAAACGCTGGGCGAATTTTCCGCCCGGCATTCAAATGTTAAATCCGGTACGCGGCAAAAAAGATTTGGACACGTATCGCGTCGTCGTCAAACGCGGCGCGGTGTATGTGGATGTCGAGAGCGAGGAATAGAATTTCGGGGCGGAGGAAGTATGTTTGTCGAATCCCAATGACATTCCGCTCCACCCGCGCATCCGTGCCGTTAATGGCGGCGGATGCCAATGCCATTCTCCCTGTTCCCACCCTGCCTATCGCGACGCCCGACCCCGGCGCCTTTTTCGACGATTCGCAAAACCTGTCGCGTTTTGACCGGTTTGTGATACATTCCCCGCGCGGACGTATAATAGAGTGAGCATGTTGGCTCACGATTCAAATGGCAGCTCAAAATCAGTCGTTGCCCGGATTTAGCGCCGTGACGACGACCCAAACGGACGCGGATTGGAACGCGGTCTATCAACGCGAACTGCCGCGTATTTACAACTATTTTCGTTATCGTTTTGGCAACAATGCGGTGGCGGAAGATTTGACGGCGACGACGTTTGAAAAAGCGTGGAAGGCGCGTTCACGGTACCGGCGCGACCTTGCCGGTTTTTCGACGTGGCTGCTGACGATTGCGCGCAACACCGCATCCGACTATTGGCGCGCGCATCGGGATTTCGTACCGCTTGACTCGTTGACAGAACAGCCCGCGCCCGATTTGCCGCATGAAGCGTTTACGCGTCGCGCGGAATTGGAGCGCTTGGGCGCACTGTTGGCGCAGTTATCGGAACGCGAACGGGAATTGGTTGCACTCAAATACGGCGCGCAGCTCAACAATCGCGAAATTGCGCGGCAGCTGCAGTGGAGCGAATCGAATGTAGGAACGACCCTGCATCGCATTGTGACCAAGTTGCGAGAGCGATGGGAGGGATGACGACAGACGACGGACCGCTGCGCCCGCGCCGTCCGCCGTCTATCGTCTGCTGTCGGAGGTTTGCATGGACGATGAATTTTTGACCCGCTATCGCGAGGAGCCGCGCGCGGAATTTGCGCGGCACGTACAGGAAAGGATGGAACGACCGATGAAAAATCAGAACCAAGTGTTGCGCCGAAAATTGTTGCGTTGGAGTCCCGCGCTGCTGGCAGCGAGCGTGATTGTGGCAGCCGTGTTGGTTTTGACCTTCCCGCCCGCGCAGGCATTGGCGCAGGATTTTCTCAATCTGTTTCGTGTGAAAAAATTCGCGGCGATAACCATTGACCGCGCGCGCGTGAATCAACTCGAAAACACGAATCTCGACATGGAAAAAATGTTTGGTGATTCCGTGCAGGTGCTTCAAGAACCCGGCAAGCCGGTTGCGGTGGATTCGGTGCAAGCGGCAAGTGAACGCGCCGGTTTCAATGCGGTGGTTCCGGCGGCAATGCCCAAGAGCGCGAAATTAAAAATCTCCGTGCAAGGAAAAGGCGCGGCAGTCATGACCGCCGATACGGAAAAAATGCAGAGCGTGCTCGATGTGCTTGGCATTGACGATGTCAAGGTGCCGGCGCAATTGGACGGCGCAAAAATCAACATCGTCAAGCCCGCAGCAGTGGTGTTGGACTATACGCTCAAGGATGGCACGACCGTCAGCTTGATGCAATCGCCCAGCCCCGAAGTGGATTTGCCGCCGGGCGTGAAGCTCGCGCAGTTGGGCGAAATCGCTTTGCGCGTGTTGGGCTTGTCGAAACAAGAAGCGCATGATTTCGCGCAAAAGGTGGATTGGAACAGTACGTTCTTGATTCCGATTCCGGCGGATGCTGCCGAAGTGCGTCAGGTCAATGTGAATGGCGCGGAGGGTCTGATGATTAATGCGAGCAACACCGCGCAAAATCGCCGCAGTCCGTACGCCAAGTCCGACAGCATGGTATTGTGGGCAAAAGATGGTATGGTGTATGCGATGCACGGCGATTCCGGTTCGGTGGATTTGCTGGAACTTGCGAATTCGGTGGAATAGTGCAATTGTGCAATCGTGAGATAGTGCAATCGGTATTGTCTGGCGAGCGCACTATCTCACAAACGCACTAGCGAACATTGTCTTTTGCAATCGAAACGCATTCTCTCCGCAAAGAATTTGGCAGCAAAATTGCGGTGGCAGACCTCACTCTGAATGTAAAGCGGGGTGAGGTCTTCGGCTTTCTCGGACCGAACGGCGCGGGCAAAACGACGAGCGTGAAAATGCTGCTCGGACTCGTCGCGCCGACACAAGGCGAAGCAACGGTGCTGGATACGCCGCTCGGCAATGTTTCCGCGCGCGCCAAAATCGGATTTTTGCCCGAGCATTTTCGTTTCCAAGATTGGCTGAGCGGGCGCGAATTTTTGGACTTGCACGCGCGGTTATACGGAATCAAAAGCGACAAACGCCAAGCGCGCATCGAAAAATTATTAACGCGTGTGGATTTGCAGGACGCGGCGGAACGCAAACTCAAAGAATACAGCAAAGGCATGTTGCAGCGCGTCGGGCTCGCGGCGGCATTGTTGAACGAACCGCATTTGGTTTTTCTCGATGAACCCACTTCGGGGCTTGACCCGCTCGGACGTTTGATTGTGCGCGATGTCATCAACGAACTGCGCGCGCAAGGCACGTGCGTGTTTCTCAATTCGCATTTATTGAGTGAGGTAGAGATTACGTGCGACCGCGTCGCGTTTGTAAAAAATGGGCGCGTGATTCGCGAAATGAGTTTGCATGAAACGTCGAACGCGTTGGAAATTGAATTGCACGTCAAAAATACGCCGCCGCAGTTCATGCAGGCCCTCGCGCAGTTTGGAAAAAATGTCCAAGCGTTGAACGGCGTCATTCATTTGCAGGTAGAGAGTGACGCGAAAATTCCCCCGTTGAATCGCTGGCTCGTGGCACAAGGCGTTGACGTGTACAAAATCGGCGCGAGCAAACCGTCACTCGAAACGCTGTTTTTGCAAGTGATGGGCGAGGACGCACGAGCGGGGTGAGATTGAGGATTGGTGTCACAATGTGGTATGTGCGGAAACGAGCAGTAGCATTGTCCGGGTTGTTGATGATTTTGTTGGTCGCGCTATTGGCAGTCGTCTGGATTGCGGGTCGCGCAGACGCGCCGTCTGAAACTGTGTCTGTCTTGTCGGAAACCGAAATTACGCAGCGCGCGATTGCATTGGCGCAAAACGATTTTGTCGGGACACCGTCCGGCGTTCAAGTGAGCCAAAGCACCATCGGAGAAACCGGTGTTGTTCAATGCAGCGCGTTGGGCAAATCGCTTTCGATTCTCGCAGACTCACTGCGCGGCAGACCGAATTGGTGCGCGCCGGATTCGACGCTGTGGGTCGTTTCCTTGCGCGGCGAATTTCAGCGCGAAGGTTTTGTAACGGATTCCGTCCAAATCGTTTTGGACCGCGCAGGCAGAATGATGTCAATGGACAGCGGAGAATTGACGTCAATTACTTGGTAGCGCGTGCAAAGCAAATCTCCGGTCTCTACTCTCCAATCCCCAATCTTTTTTTTTGACCATGCGCGGCATTCTCACGATTTCCCAACTCACCATTCACGAAGCGTTACGCAAACGCGTCTTGCTCGCGGCGCTGCTGCTCGGACTCGCGTTCCTCGTCATTTTCGCGCTGGGTTTTTATTTCATGAACCGCGAAGTGATTGTGACGGAACGTGGTCCCGAAACGCAGGCGCAGCGCGCCATGATTTATATTTTTCTCACAATGGCGGGCTTGTATGCAGTGAATTTTTTGATGGTGATGATGGCGGCATTGTTGCCGGTGGATACGTTGAGCGGCGAGATTCGTTCGGGCGCGATTCAATCGCTCGTCACGAAACCGCTGCATCGCGCGGAAATTGTGTTGGGCAAGTGGCTGGGTTTTTGGGTCATTCTCGCGGGCTATTTGGCGCTGATGGCAGGCGGCGTATTGTTGATTACGCGGCTTGTTTCAAATACGACGCCGCCGAATGTGTGGCTCGGTTTGGGTCTGATGCTGCTTGAAGCAACATTGCTGCTGACACTTTCGATTGCGGGCGGCACACGGCTTTCGACATTGGCGAATGGCGTGTTGGTGTTTGGCTTGTTCGGTCTCGCTTTTATCGGTGGTTGGATTGAACAAATTGGCGCGATCTTTGCAAATGAGACCGCGCGCTATGTCGGCATTGTTGCGAGTTTGTTGGTGCCGAGTGAAGCGCTGTGGCAGCTCGCGGCGTACAATATGCAGCCGTCGTTGATGCGCGACATGACCCTCACGCCGTTCTCGCCCGCGTCGGTGCCAAGCGATGCCATGATTGTGTGGGCAGTCGGATATACGCTTTTAATTTTATTGTTGGGCGTATGGTCGTTCCAAACACGGGATTTGTAGGGCAAAAAAGTTATACCAACATTGTACGAAATCTTTACCTTTCCTAAACCTTTACCTGCTATACTATAAATGGTTGGCTGGTCTTTTGTACCACGCGGTTTGATGGAATGTTGTAAAAAGATTTTTGATGGAATTGAAAAGAGAACGGGCGTGAATCATTCACGCCCGTTCTTGTTTTATTGCACCTGTCCCGAATCCGGGTCCAGCATTAGACCGCTTTCGTCTACTGCCTCAAAATCAGAACCTTTGACTTGACGCAGTTCCTCCACCAACGCGTCATTGTCCCAGTGTTCGTCCGGCGCGCCGCTGATATACCAATCACTGCCATTGTCGGCAAGAAACATGCCGTACTTTTTTAACGCGTTCAATAGCACTTGCGTCTGCGGTGAGAAGCCCGACACGTCGAACGATGCCTTCAAGCGAAAGCGCTGTCCCATCGGCGGCACATTTGGGTCGGTGATGGACGATGCTTCATGCCGCGCGGGCCAAATAAATTCACTGCGCGTTTGGGTGGCAGTGAAACGCAGCGCGTGTTTGATTTCCCCCGCCGCCACTTCGTCGTACCGCGCGAGCAGCGGCAAAATCGGTAGCCCCGCCGCGTCCGCGCTGGTCCAGGTGGACGGACGCAGCGCGTTAGATTTCAAATCCCAAATCGCGCCCGAACCCGCTTTCCATTTTCCGTTTTTCGTTTTGCGCGCCGCGTACAATTCATACAAGAAACATTTTTTCTTTTGCAGCATCAAGAGATGCCGGTCCGAACCGCCTTCGATTTTGGGATTGGTCGGAATCGGGTATGGACCCGGGTCGCTTTCACTGGCATACGAAAATTTTACCGGCAAAAGCGGCTGTAATCTTGGCACGATGTTGTACGGAATGCCGATGGGTTTGCCATCCCACAGACCCGCGCCAAAATCGGGATGCAGTCCCGTGTCCGCGCCGATAGATTGAATGTAGGCGTCCGAATTGGCGTCCACGGGCAATGTATCAATCGGCGTATTGAATACGCTGTCGGCAGGAAACATTGTGCATTTCGCCAAATCGGCGGAAACGGGACGCGCGGCGCTCAACCCGCCCAGCAGCAAGAGTCCGCAGATACTTGAGACGAGAGCCATCCGGGATTTGGAGGAAATGAAAAGTCGCATGCGTTTGATTGCAGCACGGGCGGTTTGCGCGCGGAATCTGATTTGAGGGGTGCCCGGTGCGTGTCTCGAATGTGTTCAGGGAATAAAAAAATGCCGCACTCATCGAGCGCGGCACATTTTCGGACGTACTGTTTCGGCTTAGGTTCCGGAAAGGCCGTTGGTGACCTTGGAGAAAATGTTGCCGATTTGCGGACCGAGGATTGCGAGAATCGCAATGACGACGACCGCGACCAAGACAAGGATGAGCGCGTATTCGACCAAACCTTGTCCTTGTTCGTCCTGACGGGGCAGATAAAGCATAAGAAGCCTCCTGAATGATGTGGTGGATGAAAAACCTAATGCCACTATACACGCATTACAAAACAATTACAATAGGATAAGTGTACTGTGTACGTGATTTTGGCTTGAAGCCGCGTCCGTCGCAAATTGGATATAATGCGCGGCGGAGTGTACACATGCTGCGCGGCGGAATTCGCTTTGCCTTTCATCAATTTTACAATCGGTTCGCGTTTACGTACGATGCGGTCAGTGCCGTTGTTTCGCGAGGGGAATGGCGCGCGTGGACGCGCGCGGCGATTCCGTTTGTGCAAGGGAAGCGCGTATTGGAAATTGCGTTTGGCACGGGCGATTTACAGCTCGACTTGTACACCGCCGGGTATGCGCCGTTCGGCATTGACCTGTCGGCGCACATGCACACCATTACGCAGAAAAAATTTCGCGCACAAAACAGAACGCCGCGTTTGGCGCGCGCGGATGTGTGTGCGCTGCCGTTTCCGTCTGCTTTTTTTTCGACGCTCGTCATGACGTTCCCGCCCGGATTTATTTTCAATCCTGCGGCGATGCGTGAAATGCATCGCGTGTTGGCGCCGCAAGGAATTTTGGTGTGGGTGGACGCGGCAGAGTTGGATTCCGAAACGCGGTGGGGGCGCGTAATGAATCGCGCGTTTCAAGTCACCGGAACGGGTGTGCTGCCGGATGCGCGCACAAATGCCTTGACGGCGGCGCAGCAAGTCGGCGCGCGTTGGGAATGGCGTGTGGAAACGATTCGCGCAAAGGCAAGCTCTGTGCACGTTTTTATTGCAAGCAAAAAGTGAGGCAGTATGGAAAGCGGCGAAGCATTTTCGACCTTTTTGTTTTTGTGCATCTTTGAAGTGCTGGGCGGGGCGGCGGTGGGTGCATTCGTACGGACGCTGCTGCGCCGCGAACCGCCGGGCGCTTCAATTTTCTTTTTGATTTGGGGCGCCGGTTTCGGCGGCATTCCACTGCTGGTCGGCGGCGTCATGTTATTGACGAGTGAACGCCCCGCGTTGTTTTTCGCGCAGCTGTTTGTGTTTGTCATGTCTATTGTTCTGGTCGCGTTGATGCCGTCCGAATTGTTTGACAAGGACGCGGACGGCAACCTGCCGACGGCAATCGTGGGCGCGGTGATGATTATGTTTGGCGCGGCGATGGTTTTGTTGACACTGCAAGATGGAGTCGGATGGGTAACGGTGTTGGGCGCCGCCGTTGCTTTTGGCGGCATCGTGGTTTTACTACGCGCCGTGTTTGTGGTCTTGCGTCCGTCCTAAAAGAGTTCGTTGAAAAAAAAACGGCGCGCGAATTTTTTCGCGCGCCGTTTTTTTCTGAGAATGTATTTACGCGGCAATGTTTTCAAAAAAGCGAATAAAGGTTTCGATGCCGCGATAAAAAGTGGGCAGGTGCAATTTTTCGTTCGGTCCGTGAATTTGGTCGTCCGGCAAACCGAAACCGAGCAAGACGGAATCCACGCCGAGTTTTTCCCGGAGCATCGAAACGATCGGCACACTGCCGCCTTCCGCGACAAAAATAGGTTCAACGCCGAACGTATCGCGCAGGGCGGCGCATGCCGCGTGCGCGCCCGGGCTGTCGCGTTCCAACAAAATACCGGGCGCGCCATCTGTGATGATTTTGATTTCCCAACGTACAGTGGACGGCGCGTGTTGCGCGACATATTCCTTGAGTTGTTGTTCGACCAACGTATGGTCTTGATACGGCACGAGCCGCATGGAAATTTTTGCCATCGCTTTCGCGGGCAGTACGGTTTTGGAACCTTCGCCGGTAAAACCGGACAATATGCCGTTGATTTCCAACGTCGGACGCGCGCCGGTACGTTCGTGCGTGTTGTACCCGTTTTCGCCCCACAACGCGTTCACGCCGGTCAATGTTTTCCACTGTTCATCGCCGATCGGGTGGGCGCGAAAGTCCGCGCGGTCTTGCGGCGAAAGCGCGCGGACGCGGTCATAGAAACCGGGCAAGGTGACGCGTCCGTCTGCATCGTGCATCCCCGCAATCAATTCGCACAACACTTGCGCGGGATTGTGAATCGAGCCGCCAAACAAACCGGAATGTAAATCGTG
>CAZXYP010000016.1:14261-27930 GCA_964644955.1 uncultured Anaerolineales bacterium
GTGCGCGGGTCCGTACACCCACAATTCAAAATACGCCAAGCCGCGCAGCCCCGCAACGAGCGAAGGCAGTTCCGGTCCCAAAATTCCGGAATCGGCGTTGAGACATAAATCGCATTGCAGCATTGCCGCGTGTTGGTCAATGAATGTGTCGAGATGCGTCGAGCCGATTTCTTCTTCGCCTTCCAGCAGAATTTTCAAATTGAGCGGTAAACCGCCGGTGCGTTGGAGCGCCTCAATGGCTTGGAGCGCGGCAAGGAGATTGCCTTTCATGTCTGACGCGCCGCGCGCGTACAGGTTGTCGCCGCGTACGGTCGGCTGAAAGGGGGGGGTGAGCCATTCGTTTAACGGGTCTGCCGGTTGAACGTCATAGTGCCCGTACACCAACACGGTCGGTTTGCCGGGCGCGTGCAGCCATTCGCCATAAACCAGCGGATGACCGGCAGTCGGCAGAATAGACACGTTATCCAAAGCGAGGGCGCGTAATTGCGCCGCAACCCATTCTGCCGCGCGCTGCATATCGGCGCGATGGTCGGAGAGGGTGGACACGGATGGAATTGCTACAAACTCTTTTAATGCTTGCAAGATGCGTTCGTGCTGTTGGTGCGTGTAAGCGATTGCGGATGCGGACTGAGCCATTCTTTTTCCTTCAAACGGATGCCAAGTGAAATAACGGATGGATTCTAGCATTGCTGTGCGCGCGGGTCAACCATTGTGATATAATGCAGCGGCGGTGCAGAGAAAACATCGCGAAGGAGAAGCGTATGCAATCGGCACTCTTGAGTCTGATTTGTCTCGTTTTTATTCTAATCGTGTTGTTGGTGCTCATTTTGAGCGCCATCCGCGTCGTGCGCGAGTATGAACGATTGGTCGTCTTTCGCCTGGGCAAAGCGATTGGCAGTAAGGGTCCGGGCTTGGTGTTTTTGATTCCGATTGTGGACCAACCGGTCAAGGTAGATTTGCGCGAACAATTTCAAGAAATTCCGCATCAAACGTGTATCACCAAAGATAATGTCACCATCAGCGTTGACTTTTTGATTTATTCCAAGGTGGTCGAAGCCGTTGCGTCCGTCGTGCAGGTCGGCAATTTCACGGGCGCGTCACAAGGCATTGCGACGACAACGCTGCGCGCAGTGATTGGCGACATTATTTTGGACGATGTGCTGGCACAGCGCGAACACATCAATACCGTCTTGCGTACCAAATTGGATGAAGTGACGGAGCGCTGGGGCGTCAAAGTGACGGCGGTAGAAATTCGCGAAATCGTGCCGCCGCGCGACATTCAAGAAGCCATGACGCGCCAAATGTCGGCGGAACGCACGCGCCGCGCCATTGTCACCGAAGCGGACGGGAAACGCCAGTCCTCGATTACGGTAGCGGACGGCGACAAGCAGGCGGTCATTCTCCGCAGCGAAGGCGAACGGCAAGCGCGCATTTTGCAGGCGGAAGGATATTCGCTCGCGCTGCAAACGATTTTCAATGTCGCGCGCAACATTGATTCCAAAACATTGTCGCTGCAATATATGGACACGCTCAAGCAGCTCGGCGCGAGTCCTTCGACAAAATACATTTTCCCGATGGAATTTACGAATCTGGTGCAAGGGCTGACGCAATTCATTCAACAAGCCAGCAGCGAAGGCACTTCGGACGCGAGCATGGTGAAGGTGACGAATTCGAGCGCCGGCTCCAAGGCAACGACCCTCGAGGCGGAACCACCGAGTGGTTCGGGGACCGGCACCTCACAGACCGGTAATTGAACGAGAGTCAAAGCGGACAGGCAAGCGCCTGTCCGCTTTTTTGTTTTGGAAATGACCGACTGCCTGTATAATTCAATGCTGCTTTACGCGTACCCTACGAACGGAGTCAAACGCTTGTTTAATTTTCTCAAACGCGACAAGGAAAAAACCAAAGAAGGACTCACCAAGACCCGCGAGTCGTTCAAGACCAAACTGCAAAATCTCATTTGGCTGGACAATGAAATCACACCGGAATTTTGGGTGGACCTGGAAGATACGTTGATTCAAGCCGACCTCGGCGGGGAAGCGACGATGCAGGTGGTGGACGATTTGCGCGCGCGCGCGGACGCCGAACGCATTGTCAGTCCGAAAAAAGTGGAAGGCATCTTGAAAGAGGAATTGATCAAGGTGCTGAATGAGGCGGGACAAACCGAACCTAATCGCGGCGTGTTCAAAGCGAAACCCTATATCATTCTCATGGTCGGTGTGAACGGCGCGGGCAAAACAACCAGCATCGGCAAACTCGCCAAATATTTCCGCGACCAAAACAAACGCGTGCTGCTCGCGGCGGGTGACACATTTCGCGCCGCCGCCATCGAACAGCTGCAAGTGTGGGGCGAACGCGTCAAGGTCAACGTGATTGCGCATCAACAGGGTGCGGACCCCGGCGCGGTCGCGTTTGACGCGTATCAATCGGCGGTGGCGAATAATACCGATGTCTTGATTATTGATACGGCGGGGCGCTAGCAGTCGAAAAAGAACTTGAAGAACGAATAGGAAAAAATCGCGCGCGTGCTGCAAAAAGTCGACCCGACGGCGCCGCACGAAACGCTTTTGGTGCTGGATGCAGTGACAGGACAAAACGGTTTGAATCAAGCGCGCGAATTTCAAAAAGCCGTGCCGCTCACGGGCATCGTGTTGGCGAAACTCGACGGCACGGCGAAAGGCGGCATTGTCTTTGCCATCGCCAAAGAATTGAAACTGCCCATCAAATATATCGGCACCGGCGAAAAAATTGATGATTTGGCAGAATTTGACGCCAAGGAATTTGTGAACGACTTGTTTGAGGGATAAGGTTGAATGGGCAACACAAAACCAATTCGGCTTTCCCTTCACGCCCAGCGCCAAGCCGAGTTGCGTGGCACAACATCGCTAGAGATTGTCGAAACAATACGCACCGCGACGTGGCAATCGGCCTTGCGCGGCAAACAGCAAGCGAAAAAGTATTTTGTTTTTGATGGCATCTCCCCGGTGAATCAAAAACAATATCGCTTCAAAACCGTCGAAGTGATTTTTGCGGACGAAGCACAAGAGATTGTCGTAATCACGGCAAAAGTGTACTACTCGAATGAGGAGCAGGCAGTATGAAGATTTCGTATGATATGGAAGCGGATGCCATGTATATCGAGTTCCGCGCGCTTGCGCCGGGCACAGCCGAGAATCGCCAGCTTACAGCAGAAATCATTGCGAACTATGCCCCTGATGGGCAATTGGCAGGCATTGAAATTCTGGACGCGAGTCACGTTCTGGCGCAAGCAAAACAGGAACGAACGCTTGTGTTTCAGGTCGAGCCGTTACCCGCATTTGCATAATAGAGACAACCGCAGACGCGAAAAGAGGGAAATCGCATGGAAGATTTGAAATCACGCCTAAACGAAATGAACACCCGCCTTGCGACGCTGTTGGAGCGTCTTTGACCTGCCGTCCAAAGAACAAAAAATCGCCGAGTTGGAAAAAGAATCGAGCGCGCCCGATTTTTGGAATGACCCGCAAAACGCGCAAAAGGTCATGAAAGAACTGACCGCGCGGCAAGCCGAAGTCGCGCGGTGGAAGACCTTGCGCGCGCGTGTGACCGATGCGCGCGATATGCTCGACCTCGCCATCGAAGAAAATAACGCGGACGAAATCAATCTGGTCGTGCAAGAAACGTCCGCGTTGGAACAAGAATTCGCGCAAATCGAATTCAATCTGTTGTTTTCGGAACCGTACGACCGCAACAATGCCGCGTTCTCGATCCACGCGGGCGCGGGTGGGACGGAAGCGCAAGATTGGGCGCAGATGCTGTTACGCATGTATTTGCGTTGGGCGGAAAAACACGGCTATGAGACCGAAATTTTGGAAGAGACCGAAGGCGAAGAAGCGGGCATCAAAAGCGTTACCGTCGAGGTGCAAGGCGAATACGCGTACGGGCGTTTGAAAGCGGAACGCGGCGTGCATCGGCTCGTGCGTCTTTCGCCGTTCGATTCCAACAATCGCCGCCACACGTCGTTCGCGTTGGTCGAAGTGGTGCCGGAACTCGAAGACGAAGGCGAACTCGAAATCAATCCCGACGATGTGCGAATTGATATCTATCACGCGTCCGGGCACGGCGGACAAAATGTGCAAAAAGTAGCGACGGCGGTGCGGCTCACGCACATTCCGACCGGCATCGTGGTGACGTGTCAAAACGAACGCTCGCAATTGCAAAACAAAGAGAACGCGTGGAAAGTGCTGCGCGGGCGTTTGGTGGAAAAACGCATCGAGGAACAAGAAGCGGAACGCGCGCGCATCAAAGGCAAACACGTCGAAGCGGGCTGGGGCAATGCAATTCGTTCGTATGTGCTGCACCCGTATCAAATGGTCAAAGACAACCGCAGTGAATACGAAACCGCGCGCACGGATCTCGTACTCGACGGCGACCTGGATGCCCTAATCGAGGCGTACTTGAAATCGCAAGTCGCATAGATTTGGAGGGGCGCAGACAGACAGCGTCCGCAGCAGTGAAACCTGCTGTTGCGGGCGTTTTGTTTTGCGCGGGTGAAATGTTGAAACCGCGACAAATGGCTTTGCTCATCAGTGTAGGAATTGTCGGCGCGGGCATCGGGCTGGCGGCAGTGGCGGGATTCATCGCGCCGGGCGATGTGCCGTATGCGTTCGGCGTGCTGCTCGGGTTGGGCGCATTGTTGTTTTTCTATACCGCGCTCCGTACTCGCGACGAATGATTGGGCGCGGTCTTGGGCGTGCTCCATTTTTGGACGCGCTTTGCGAAAGAAGCAAGCGGTTGGAAGCGATTGCGCTGGGCATTTGTTTGACAGGCATCGCGCGGTTTGTCGGCGGCATCTTGTATTTTGTTCTGCGTAAACAAAAGCGCGGCATCGTGGTGCCGCAGTGGGTGTTGTTGTTGCTAATTTGCCTTTTGTCTCGGACATCCGGCTCGCGCATGGTCCGTGAGCGGCGCGCGCAAAGGCAATGCCCGCGTTGTGGGAAACGGCGCGGGCGCACAGGCGCGAAGGATTTGCTCATACGCCGCGACTGTGTTATATTGTCGTTGGACTTGTCAAGATATTCTGGTAATTCAATCTGCCCGAATCGCGATTCGGGCAGATTTTTTTTCAGCAAGCGAGACAGGGACGGAACGTGGCTGCGCATCGGGCGCATGCCGTATTTGCAAGGAGTACAAGTGGAATCCAAATTATATGTGGGCAACCTGTCCTACGATACGACCGAAAATAATCTGCGCGAACTGTTTGGACAGGCGGGTGCGATTCGCCAAATCAGTCTGATTACCGACAAATACTCGGGGCAGCCCAAGGGCTTTGGTTTTGTCGAAATGGAAACGCAAGCGGACGCGGAAAAAGCGATTCGGATGTTCAATGACCAAGAATTGGACGGGCGGCGGCTTGTGGTGAATATCGCGCGCCCGCGTGAAGAACGCAGCGGGAATCGTTCTTCCGGCGGATACCGCAGTAATTCGAGACGTTGAGATACGCGTATCAAGAGCTTGTAAGCGGCACGATAAAGGAGCGGCGAGAGATGATCCAAGAACCAAAAAAACGCAAAATCTCTGCGGGCTTTGCCGGGTGGATGCAAGCGAAAAACCGCGCGGACAGCAAAAAAATAGAATTTGGAAAATGGTGGCGTCTGGAGTCATCGTATTGGCGTGTCTCGTGGCTCGAGACGACGAATGAATTGTATGCGGTCGAAATCGGCGAGTCGGACCGTTTCGTCCTGCTCACGCGGCTCGATAAAAAAGAAGTGAATGAGCTGATGAAGAAATGGTTCGACGGCGATAATTTGAACGTCCTCTTGAATCGCTTTGGGATTATATTCCCGTAATCGAGCAATTCGGCACGGCAACCGAAACCGTCTGCGTCATGAGAAATGGCGCAGGCGGTTTTTGTTTGGTCGGTTTGGCGTTTGTGCGGCACGCATCCGCTGACAAACGTAAATTGATCGTGCAAGATTATAAAGAACCTTTGAGCGGAAACGTGAATGCAAGGATGCCTGCCATAATCCAAAAAGGGGTGAGCCGTTCAAAACTCTTGATACCGACGCCGCCTATCTCTTTGTGTCTTGACCGCGCGCGTCTTGGTTCATGCCAACGCGTTTGCCCCCGACCGTTGCGGCGGGGTTTGCATCCCGCGCGAATTCAGGTTATTTTAAGAGTACCCTATTATCCCGTTTACCAAATCAGAACTGTGTCCAGACTTGACTTGGACTTGCGGGGGTGAAGGTGAAATCGAACGCGAAGAGATGACGGAGGTTGGAACTTGGCAAAATCAAAAACAGACCGGATGACGGAACCCGAAAAAACGCCAAGTGATTGGCATATCCTGTCCGTTCCGCAAGTTTTGGAACGTTTGCAGACGACGCCGAGTGGTTTGACGGCGTCGCAAGCGGCGGAGCGTTTGCTTGAGTATGGCGCGAACGAATTGCCGGCGGCGACGCGCGTTTCCGCGTGGGCGCTCTTGGCGGAGCAATTCAAAAATGTTCTCATTATCATTTTGTTGATTGGCGTTGTGCTTTCGGCATTTTTGGGGCATGAGGTCGAGGCGGTTGCGATAGCCGTCATTGTCATGTTCGCCGTCATTTTGGGGTTTGTGCAAGAATATCGCGCCGAACGCGCGCTGGAAGCATTGCGCGAAATGGCTGCCCCGACGGCGACGGTCTTGCGCGACGACGAAGAAATGGAAATTCCCGCGCGCGAACTTGTGCCGGGCGATGTGATTGTGATTCAAACGGGAAATCGAATTCCTGCCGACACGCGATTGATTCAAGTCTTTAATTTACAAATCGAAGAAGCCGCGCTCACGGGCGAATCTCTGGCGGTCGAAAAAATAACGGCGCCGCTGACCGAAATTGCTGCCGCGGTCGGCGACCGCAAGAATATGGCGTTTTCCGGCACCGCCGCCACCTATGGACGCGGGCGGGGCGTTGTCGTCGCAACCGGCACGCACACCGAATTTGGCAAGATTGCCGGGCTGCTTCAAACCGTTGAAACCGGCAAGACACCCCTGCAACAAAATTTGGACCGCGTGGGGCATGTGCTTGCCCGCGCCGCGTTTGTTGTCGTCGGTCTGATTGTGGCGCTTGGGGTATGGCGCGGGCAGTCGCTTTTGGACATGTTCATTTTTGGCATCGCGCTCGCTGTTGCAGTCGTCCCGGAAGCATTGCCTGCCGTCGTCACCATTTCGCTCGCCATTGGCGTTCAGCGGATGGTGAAACGCCATGCGCTCGTGCGGCGTTTGCCTGCGGTGGAAACGTTGGGCAGCACCACCATCATTTGTTCGGACAAGACCGGGACCTTGACCAAAGATGAAATGACCGTTCGCAAAATTTATGCGGCGGGACAGTTGTTTGAGGTTTCGGGCGCGGGATACGCGCCGCAAGGCACATTTTTGCTCGACCATGCAGAGATACAACCGCCAACGCAACTGCGCGCGCTGCTCCAAGCTGCCGCGCTCGCGTCGGACGCGCACATTGTTCAGAATGAAGCGGAAGGGCGTTGGCACGTGCGGGGCGACCCGACCGAAGGCGCGTTGGTGGTTGCCGCCGCCAAAGCGGGATTGCACAAACCCGAACTTGACAGCGAGTTCCCGCGCGCGGACGAGATTCCCTTTACCGCCGAAACCAAACGGATGACCACGCTGCACACGACGCCGCAAGGAAACATTGCGTTCAGCAAGGGCGCGCCCGAAGTGATTCTCGAAAACTGCGCGCGTGAAGAAACCGCTGCCGGTGATGGATTGCTGGACGCCGCGCGCAAACAAGAGCTTCTGGAAATAGCGCGCGAGATGGCAAGTCAAGCGCTGCGCGTGTTGGCGATTGCGTCCAAACCGAATACCGACATTGCAAATGCCGAACGCGACATGACCCTTTTGGGCTTGGTCGGAATGTTTGACCCGCCGCGCCCCGAAGTCAAATCCGCCATCCTCACCTGCGAACAGGCAGGCATCAAAGCGGTAATGATTACGGGCGACCATCCGCTTACCGCGCAAGCGGTTGCGCGTGAATTGGGGCTGCTCAAGACTGGACGCATTGTGACCGGCGCCGAATTGGATACGTTTAGCGATACGCAGCTCGAGCGCGAGATTGAAACCATCGAGGCGTACGCGCGCGTTTCACCCTCCCACAAACTCCGCATCGTGACAGTGCTGCAAAAGTTGGGACACATTGTCGCCATGACGGGCGACGGCGTGAATGACGCGCCCGCGCTTAAAAAGGCAGACATCGGTATTGCGATGGGCATTACCGGAACGGACGTGACCAAAGAAGCCGCCGCCATGATGTTGACCGACGACAATTTTGCGTCCATCGTGGCTGCTGTCGAAGAAGGACGCGGCATCTTTGGCAACATCAAAAAATACCTAATGTATCTGCTCTCGTCCAATATCGGCGAGATCGGCTTGATGACGGGGGCGACGTTATTGGGTTTGCCCCTGCCGTTGAGCGCGGTCCAAATTTTGTATGTCAATCTGGCGACCGACGGGCTACCCGCGCTCGCACTGGCGGTGGACCCGCCGGAAGAGGACTTGATGCGCCGTCCGCCGCGTGACCCGCGCACCGGCATTTTTACGCCTCCGGTGGTGATTTTGATGGTGGTCGGCGGCGTGT
The DNA here is from genome assembly GCA_964644955.1 of uncultured Anaerolineales bacterium. Lineage (GTDB taxonomy): Bacteria > Chloroflexota > Anaerolineae > UBA4142 > SHND01 > SHND01. The sequence goes on from CAZXYP010000016.1 coordinate 22,868, forward strand.
GGTCCACGTTGGTCAACCTGAGTTTGTATGCGTGGGCGTTAAACACCGGCAAGAGCATCGCGGAAGCCATGACCATGACGTTTGTTTCGCTCGTGCTGATTCAGTTTTTCAAAGCCTACAACTTTCGTTCGGACCGCCGTTCCGTGCTGCATCGCCCCTTTGCCAACAAGTGGCTGAATCGCGCAATCCTCTGGGAGCTCCTGTTGTTGGTGTTGATTGTTTATCTGCCGTTCTTGCAAGGCGCGTTCGGGACATATACACTGCCGCTGCAGGATTGGCTCATTGTCATCATATTGGCGTTTAGCGTTTCGCCGGTCTTGGAGCTCACCAAGTGGATGGAACGGCGCGGTTGGTTTGGCAAAATAGCATAAGCGCCTGTTTAGCAGTGCGTGTTCGATGACGCGCTGTTGGACGAAACAACTGACACGGTTTCGTTGAACTCCTCCTTGTCGGAGTGCATTGATTTTTTGACTCGATTCTGACCCGAACTCAATCGTGCTTGCATGCGCGTGGCGCAGAATGGTCGGGAATGGGATGCACGCGCATCCCGCTTCGTCTCGACAGATTTCCTGGGCGCAAAGAATTGCGTTCTTGCATTCGAAAGTCAGGTTCGAAAATGTCCTCCTCAAATGATCCGAACGCGATTCTTGCCAAGCCGACAACCAAACGCGTTGCCAAGCCAAAGGTCTCACCGGCAAAGGGTGAATCGAAACCGACCAAAAAAAACGCCAAACCAAAGTCCGCGCCCAAACCCGCACCGCCCGAGAAACCCTGTCTTCGTTTTTACCACTCGGACGAATTGCGCGCCAGAACGCTTCATGTTCTTGCGACCGTGGAGCAAGCGGAGGACACCACACGCTATCGCGGCGCGTTGGCAGACCTCGTGATGGAACTAACCGACAGCGGACTGGATTATTATTTCATGCGCCCGCTCAATCTCGCCAAAGTCAATTTTGTAGTTAACCGGTCGGCGCACATGGGCATGGGCAGTGTCAGGCGCGTCATGTCCCCCGTGATTCGCAATATCATCGGGCGCATGGATGAACGACAGCTGCTCGGCGTATGCGCGTATATTCGCGAACTGATGGTGTGAAACGCGCCGCGCGCGAACGAGACGCGAGCTGTGTCGGGCGATTCAAATCGCGGCAACGCATGGCAAAATCGGACTGCGCCGATTTAGATATTCGCTATTTTCGAAAGGATTTCAGTCTGCGCACGCAGACTTGGCGATGCATTGCTGCAGTTTTCAACCGAAGGTCAAACTGACAAAGTAGAATTAAAAAACGCGGCACGCGCCGCGTTTTTTAATTCGAGGTCCCCAACCAGCGCGATGCCAATTCGCCATAGGTGCCGTCCTGATAAAACTGCAAAATCAAGCGATTCAAGGGTTCATGCAAAGGGCTATCTTCAGGCAGTCCGATTCCAATGGGAACGGGCGAGAGAATCGGTCCTACAACTTGTACGCGTCCTTTTCCTTGGTTCGCCGCAAAGTATTGCAAAATAGGCGCCTGCCCCACCAACGCATCGGCATTGCCCTCCAACAATCGCGCATACGCCTCCTGCCACTTGGTTACCCCTTCGTACGGGATATGGTGGTCCTCTAAAAATTCAGAGGCCGGCGAGTCTGCCACGGTAACCACACGCTTGCCCGGTAAATCTTCCAATCCCTGAATCGAACCCTGCAACTGTTGAACGGTGAGGGATGATGTTGCTGCCGCCGTGAATTGCGCGATAAACAATACGCCCAACAACCAGAATGCCACCGTGACAATGCGTTTTATCGGAGTGCGCGCTTCTTTGTCGCCGTACTCGCCTGTCGCCACAATAATCAGCAGATACCAGAACGCTTCCCAAATATCGCGAAAATATCCCTGTTGAAACTCGGGATTCCTGCCGAAATGCTCGACCAAGTAAATCACATGCGCCATGATGAGGGCAAAGATAAGGGCAACTACAAAAACCTGCGTTACCGCGGAACCGAGAAAGGGCGCAAACAGAGAAAAAATATTTTGTTGCTCTTGTTCGAGGACCAAAATCTGCAAACCGCTCATGTAATACGGTTGCGTAAAGTCCAATCTGGCTTCGCGCTCCGATGTCAGACCCACGCCGCCAATGACGGCATCGAGTTTGCCTTGCTCCAGCCCTGCAATGATTTCTTCCTGGTCGTCCATGAGAATATATTCATACGCCACCCCCATCGCCGCGGCAAGCTTCTCCCAATAATCTATGCTATAGCCCGTATAACTGTTGCCGGTCGCAATCACAAAGGGTTCGCCAACTACTACCGCTACGCGCAATTTCTGCGGCGCTTGCGCGAATGCACGCGGCGTCCGGTCCGCGTACAAAATGAATACGCCTGCGAGACAAATCACAAGCGCCACACAGTACAAGAATCGCTGCATTGTTTTCATTTATCCGAATCCGCTCCGTCCGCCGCCGCCGCCGCGCCCGCCGCGACTGCCGCCGCCCGAAAAGCTGCGACTGCTCGACCGCGAGCTGCTGCTGCGCCAGCTGCTGCTGCTCCCACCGGAACGCGAGCTGCGGCTGCTCGGGCTCGAACCGGAACTGCTTTGTACGAACGTCGAAGCCGTCGTATTCAACATCGAAAAGAAACTCGCACTCATGCTGTTGAGCGACGTGAACGCGCCGCGCGCCGCGCCATCCAATGAAGGCGCGGGTGCGCTGCCCGATGAGGCGGACGCGCCGCCGCTTGTCGTGCCGCCCGACGAAATGGGACGCGGTGACGCGGAAGGTTTTGTGCCGAAATCGGTTTTGCGCAACGGACTGCCTGCCGATGAGGTAATGTACCACGTCGGCGCGGGCGTGTCCACTGCCGCGAATTTTTCCACCCACGTTTTGTCAATCCCGAACGCAACGGCATACGGCAGATATTTTTCAAATTGGTCTTGCGCCGCCGCGACGTTGGTATATTTTTCGATACTTTCCAAATAGCGCCGGAACGCATTCCAACGCGCCGCCGCCTCTGCGCCTTGCCGCGTCTTGCGCGGCAAATACCGCGCCAGATACAACAATGCAATCAAAATCACGCCGAGTGCAACCCAGGGCGCCATCGCCGCCAAGGAAAAAAATAATTCCTCGTTCACAAACTGCGAGGCGAGAATCTGGAACAAAAACGCGGCGGGACACACCAACACCAACAAGAGCCAGGCGAAACGACGATACTCCCCGCGCACGCGTTTCGGGGATACATTCCAATACCCGTCCTTGCGCAGCTCGTCGTACAAACTGTCAAACATGCTGTCCAGCGATGCGGTGAACCCTTGACGAATCGAGAGCATACTGCGGCTGGTTTCGCCTTTGAACAGATGCTGCATCAATTCACGTTCGTACTGGTGTTCCAGCGGCGGCGCGTCGTTGAGCTTTTCAAAAATGTAATCGTCATTCGGGTCCGCCGTTTTCGCGCCTTGCGGCAGCGCGCGGATTTTGAGAATGCCGCGCTGTGCCCAATCAATCAATGTCGCCAGCACATCGCGCACGTTTGCTTCTTCGTCAATCAACGTGCCGGCGAGCGCGGGTGTCAATACCTTACCCGTTCCCGGTGGTGTACTCGGCGGCGCGTTCAAAAATTCCGCCGGCAGTGAAACCGCGACATCGCGCCCGCGCACAAACCACAACAACAGCAACCCCAACCCGCCGCCAATCAAAATCACGAACGTTGCGAGCCACGCGTAAAACGAAAAGCGTTCCAAACGCTGCGCGGCGAGCTCTTGTTTGGCGACAAGCGCATCATCAATTTTTTGCCACGGCTGTACGGCTTGCGTGACGACGCCGTGCGGAAACTGTACACGGATTTCCCATTCCACGCCATCCGCAAATGGACCGCCCATAAATTCGACGGTACTGCCATTCACCACTTGCGCGCCATTTGTCTCGGTTCCGTTTTCGTATGTCGTCGCCAGAATTTCATCCGTCGGAAATTCGGCGGGTAAATGTACTGTCACGCGCGACGATTGAATCGGATAGCCGCGTTCGTCCTCGATAAACTTCCACCAAAATTGGTCGCCGTCATCGTAAAGGCGTAACGCATCGTGCAGCGTGTAACGCAATTCGAACGTGCGCGTTTCATTCATCGCCGGCGGAAAATACCAATAGATGGTGCGCCCGCCCTTGTCAATGTCCACGCAATAGGTGGTCGGACGTTCCGTCCCTTCGCGCACGTACGCCGTTCCATTTTCGCTCACGCCTTGAAATTGCAGCGCGGAAATGCGATTCAAGGGAATGGAACGAAACGCAAAGCGAAAGGGTCCGCCTTGAAAACCCACCACCCACGTTTCGACCACATCCACTGTGCCGTCGGCGTGGATGGTCATGTCCGCGTCGCGGCGTTCCACGACGACAGATTTGTCTTGCGCGTACACACCGGACGCGGCAAGCGCAAACAAAACAAACAGCAGTGGAAAAAGAAAACGTATATATTTCATGGAGGCAATTGATGCATAACAAAGCGCGCGCGGCTCGTTCCTCATCCCTCAACCCTCAGTCCCCAAATTCGCTTGCGCCACGCCGCGTTTCCCGTTCACGCGCCAGGCGCTGTCGGTTTGATTCAACGCGTTCACCCGGTCGGCGCTCAACCCCACAATCACATCCGATTTCAAAGTACGCAGCGCGAGAAACGGCACAGGAAAATAACGCGTGGGATATTCAAAACGAATGGTCGGTTTCCAATGCGCGTCGCCGACCGCGCGCCGGTAGTTTACATCGCCCTTGAGAATCACAAAATCCGCCGCGCGCAGCATTTCCCACAAATCATCGGGCATCTCGAAATAATGCAGCGGCGTCGGATAAAACCAATGCGTTCGCAGTTCGAGACGCTTGCTTGACAAATGCGCGCGCAAACGCCGTGCCAACGCGCGCGTATCGTCATTTGCCTGTTCAAACGCGTCGAGCGTTCGCAGCACATCTTGCGGCATCGCGTCCGAAACATAAAACGGCTGTGGTTTCAGATGCATCACAATTCGCTCCGTGTGGGGGCGTCCCTGTGCGGACGTCTTTTCCTGAAGCAAAAAATCAGGTACGCCAAAAGCGCCAGCCCCACCAGCCCC